>NZ_JAKRNA010000001.1:0-269399 GCF_022347435.1 Corynebacterium sp. ACRPE
CCCAAAACAGGTGCATGGACCCGCGTGTGGACCCACCACAACGTGCGCAAGGCCTACAACAGCCTCAACCATCTTTGGCGGTCCGAGATGCTGTTTGTCTACCTCAACCCGCCAGCAGGAGTCCTTGCGCCCGAGCGGATCAAATCCACCACCAACAGCTTAGAAGGCGGCATCAACGCCCAGCTCAAACTGCTCGCCAGAACCCACCGCGGCAGATCAGGCGAACGACAACGCCGCATGCTGGATTGGTGGCTCTACTTAAAAACGGAACTGCCTGACGATCCAGTACGAATCGCCAGGCAGTCCGACTGGGGCCAGGGCCAACTCGCCAAAGTATCCACCCTGACCCAAACCGAGAACCAAGCCGACCACGAAACAGGACGCCCAGCCCTCTACGACAACGCTATCGACACCGACTACACCCACTCAATCGGCATTCAAAAAGGCCAAATCTAACCCCCGCGACACGCCGAGCCAGACACACATTTTGACCCTTAACCCGCTAAACCGCACAGGTCTTGGATAGAGAAAAAGCTGCGAGCCATCTGGCTCGCAGCTTTCCGTTGGTACCCCGTACGGGATTTGAACCCGTGTTACCGGCGTGAGAGGCCGGCGTCCTAGGCCGCTAGACGAACGGGGCGCGTTCGCAGCAATCGCACGCTGTGCGTTGCGGACTTGTTAAGAGTAAACGATGGGTTAATTCAGCACAAATCGCGCGGTCAAGGACGGTTTTGAGGGAAGTCGAAGGAAAACTCAAAAATTCCCGAGTCCGGTACTGCAGTGAGGTTCTTCGTGGCCGAGGTGCGGATCGAATCAGTGGTTATTCCGCAAGCAATCTGTGGATAGTCCGTGGCCGAGAACGCTGTGCTAGTAGGACTCGGGATGGCGCTGTGCGTCGAAGTGCATATGCTGCAGGCTCCTATACTTCGTACAAACGTTGGTGGGAAGGAAGTTGTGGATTATAGCGTTACTACCTGGCTGTGCTTTCGGGCTGTGCGCCTTGGCTGTGGTGCGTTTCGCTTTCTGTCACCCGCTCTCCTTTCTGTTTGTTTTCTGCTGTACTTGCAGTCTATGCCTGCACGTGCAGGACAGGAAGGGTTTTGCACAACTTCGCGGCGGTCTTAGCCCTGGTCTCATTGGCAGCGGGCTGCGGCCTGCGCATATAAGGCGAATGGTCTGGGGGTAGGTTATAACCAGTTACGCTTGCGTC
Source organism: Corynebacterium sp. ACRPE (assembly GCF_022347435.1). Taxonomy (NCBI): domain Bacteria; kingdom Bacillati; phylum Actinomycetota; class Actinomycetes; order Mycobacteriales; family Corynebacteriaceae; genus Corynebacterium; species Corynebacterium sp. ACRPE. The sequence continues at coordinate 1,211 of NZ_JAKRNA010000001.1, forward strand.
GTGGCCCCACCCCATACTGACGCCAGAAAAGATGACGCTAGAAAAAGACATTGCCCCGAGTATGAAAAATCCTCCAGCTTTTGGGCTGGAGGGATTTGTACCCCGTACGGGATTTGAACCCGTGTTACCGGCGTGAGAGGCCGGCGTCCTAGGCCGCTAGACGAACGGGGCATAGAACTAGTGAGCCTGCCGTTTAAAGCATTTTCACTGCTGGCCTACCAGGACTCGAACCTAGAATGGCGGTACCAGAAACCGCTGTGTTGCCAATTACACCATAGGCCATTTGCTAACTTGCATTGGAAGCTTACTGCTTTTCGGCTGTTCTCCCTTGCTCGCTGCAACGTGTAATAACTATAATGATCATCGCGTAAACTGCCAAATCGCCAGCACACAGCCCATTTTCAGGCCATTAGGATGGTTAATAAAAATGCGGCGAATGACAGCGCTGTAGTTCAGCTGTCATTCACCGCATCGAGGGGCGGGATAGATATCTATCGCCGCCTTACGGGAGGCACTCCTCCTACTGTGCCGCCGGCGCGTAGGGAGTCACTTCACGAGCCGCACGAAGGCGCGCCAGGGTGGACTCCTTGCCCAGCAGCTCCATAGACTCAAAGAGCGGCGGGGAAACCTGAGCGCCGGAAATAGCTACGCGCAGTGCTCCGTAGGCCTTACGGGGCTTCAGCTCGAGGTCTTCAATAAGGGCCTTGGATAGTGCCGCCTCAATATTCTCGGTCTTCCACTCCGCAATACCCTCGAGAGTCTCGATGCCTACCTCGAGCGGCTGAATGGCCTCTTCCTTGAGGTTCTTCTTTGCTGCCTTCTCATCGAGCTTTAGATCGGCATCCGGGGTCACCAAAAAGCTCATGAGGCCATAGGCATCAGACAGAGTCTTGATACGGGTTTGGACAAGGTCAGCGGCGAAGGCAAACTTCTCGCCGTCATAGTCAGCCGGGAAGTCCGTGTACTCGGTCAAGTAGTTGCGCAGACGGAAGGCAAACTCTTCTGGGTCCAGCTGGCGGATGTGGTCCGCGTTGATGGCCTCGAGCTTCTTCTGATCAAAGCGTGCGGGATTACCCAGCACGTCGTGGACGTCGAAGTTTTCAACCAAGTCATCCATGCTGAAGATGTCCTGGTCCGCGGACAACGACCAGCCCAGCAGGGACAGGTAATTGAGCATGCCCTCAGGGATGATGCCGTTATCGCGGTGATTAAACAGGTTGGACTGCGGGTCGCGCTTAGATAGTTTCTTATTGCCCTCGCCCATCACAAAGGGCAGGTGGCCAAACTCTGGGGTGAACTCGGCAACGCCAATCTTCTTAAGGGCGTCGTAAAGCGCGAGCTGACGCGGAGTAGAAGACAGCAGGTCCTCACCACGCAGCACGTGGGTAATGCGCATCAGGGCATCATCAACCGGGTTAACCAGGGTGTAGAGCGGCGCACCATTGGAACGAGCAACCACATAATCTGGCTGGGTTTCAGATTTGAAGGTCATTTCCCCGCGCACCAGGTCGGTCCAGGTCCAGTCCTGCTCCGGCATGCGCAGGCGCCAGACCGGCTTGCGGCCCTCAGCCTCAAAGGCGTCGATCTGCTCCTGGGTGAGATCGCGGTCAAAGTTGTCATAGCCCAGCTTCGGGTCACGGCCAGCAGCCTTGTGGCGCTCCTCCACCTCTTCGGCGGTGGAGTATGCCGGGTAGACGAATCCGCCGTCGATAAGCTTGTCTAGGACCTCTTTGTAGATGTCCATGCGCTGGGACTGACGGTAAGGCTCGTGCGAGCCGCCAACATTGATGCCTTCATCCCAGCCCAGGCCAAGCCAGGTCAGGGAATCAATGATGGCCTGGTAGGACTCTTCGGAGTCACGGGCGGCATCAGTGTCCTCGATGCGAAATACCAGCTTGCCACCGGTATGGCGGGCATAGGCCCAGTTGAATAGTGCGGTGCGCACCATGCCTACGTGCGGTGTGCCGGTTGGGGATGGACAGAATCTAACGCGTACTTCAGTCATGCCAACCATCGTAGTGGAGGTCGCAATCCCAGTCCGCACCAGCCCAAAGCGGCCCTAAAACCTGCCCGGCGCGCAGCAATTTGCAGTCTATTCCTACACGCAAATTGGGGTAACTGGAAACGGGTTTCACTACAAAACCACAGGTCACTGAAACTGACTTTCATTACGTCTAACAGGTTATGGGAATCATTTTCTATAGTTTCTGGTGAACTTGTGAGAACTGTAGAAAGGCCTTCCCAACTGTGGCTTCCCCACGCACCCGTTTCCTTGCCACGCTGAGCACTTTGGCGCTTATCACTCCCGCCACGGCTGTCGCAGGCCCCGATGATGGCAAGCACATCGCTACCAATACCCACGTTGACTCCCCCAAGTCTTTCTGGGAGAACAACGATTTCGTCCTAAAGTCCGAGTTTGGCGGTCAAGAGCCCCCAATTGCAGACACTGTTGCCTGGGTGGGCAAGGGCTACAGCGCTACGGATAACAGCAACCAGTATCTCTATACGCTTCCGGCAAACGGGACCCAAGACTACATTGGGGCCCCTGGCACGACTTACTACACAGCACCGCACCAGGTATCCGGTAATACTTCGCCCATTTGGCTGGGCTTTGGCGCAGATGCTTCCCTGCCCACGGACAAATTTCGGGATGGCGTAGCCTTCCTTGACTTGCTCAACGTCGATGGCCCCGGCGAGGTGGAGCTTTTTACCAATAAAGATGAAGATGAGGACAGAACCCAGCTGCACCGTATGCTCGGTTCCTTCCCGGATTCGCCGCACTCTGCCTACCTTGTTGCCGGCACACATACGCACAACTCCACTCTGTTTACCAAGCCAGGACGATACCGCCTGACCTACCGCACCAGTGCGCGCGGTAAGGACGGCCAGCTCATAGCCAATGAGCCACAGACCACCACCATCCAAGTTGGCGGTCAAAAGCCCAAAGAGGAGAAAACGCCGAGCCTCAAGGAGCGCTTCGCCCAGTCTGCGGCCGGCAACGCCGCTGCTGCAGGCTACAGCCTGCGCATGGCCCCCAAGTCCAATCCTGAAAAAGACGGTGACGACAAGCTCACCACCATTTCCTTCGACGCCAAGAACAAGGCACAAGGCACTCTCACTCTGCTTATCGACGGCTACTTCCTCACCGACCTTCCCGTTAAGGACGGGCATGCTCAGTGGGACGAATATATGGGCCCCGACCCGTCCCAGGTACAGGCCGTCTTCACCCCAGAGGGCGATGCCCCACGCTGGATATCCAAGCCCCTTGATTTCCAACCCGGTAAATCCAGCCACACCGATTCTTCTGCCGCCGCTGATACGTGGCAGGAAACCTCCCAGCCGCGCCAGCTTGCCCCCACCGAGGAAACCGAGCTAAAAGAGCTGGGCTACACCATCCGCATGCGCAAGCAGGGCAATGGGGGCACCAAGATTGTGGTGGATACCGACGATAAAAACTTCAATGGCCTTCTCACCGGCGGGCTCTATGACACGAAGGGGGCTAAATACCCCACCGTGGATCTGGAAACCCCTATTACTAACGGCCACGGCGAGGTCGCCTTTGATGAGGGCGAGTACTTCGACGGCTATTTTGCCAAGGTTAACCTCCTCCCCCATTCCACAGTGAAGGCCGGACACGCTAGCAGCGTTATTACCGAGTCTTTTGCTTTTGGTAAAAACTATGAAGTCAGTGGGAAGTTCTCCACTTCCAATGAGGAACCGGAAGCTACCCCAGGCGAGGAAGACACTCCGTCTTCCGCGCCGCAGCCAGGCACCGAAGAACCGCAAGCCGGCAATGCACAATGCAGCGACAAGTACCTACTAGACCGTGGTCATGTAGACATCAAGGCCCAGCCTGCCGAGGGAGGCTTTGCAACGGTTCTGCGCGATGACACGGCACAGGTGGACAAGAAATCTGTTGACCGCAAACTCGATGACGTGGTGCTCGGCGTACACGATAATGCACTCACCCCGCGCAATAAGAAGCTCGCGGGCAAAGAGTTCGACTTCCTAGGAAAGCCTGGTGAGCGCTTCTATCACCTGCCGCAGACCCAGGACCAAAACATCATTTGGCCCGGCTATAACACCCAGGACCTGGATTATTCCTCAACCAAGGACAATGCCGTCAACCTCAACTTGAAGCCCACCTCCACGCCGGACGGTGCCGAATGGGGCGCATTTATCGATGGCTCCCATGGCAAAGGTTTTTCGGTCCTCGCCAATTCTGCGGCTAAGGACTACACCATCGAAACCAACTTTCCGGCCCATACCCATACGCACTGGGCCTTTTCCAAGCCTGGCTTGTACACCTTTGAGGCTACCTATACGGCCACGGGCACGGACGGCAAGGAACTAAAGTCCGCGCCCCAAACCCTCACCTTTGCCGTAGGCGATAAGACATTGGATTCCTGTTCCTTCCGCGCACCGGGCACGACCGGGAGCGGAAAGCCCAGCGAGAGTCCAACAGACAAGCCTTCTGCGGAGCCTTCTCAGGAGCCTTCCACGCAACCGTCCACCCCAGATACCCCGGACACACCAGCCCACCCCGGCCGGCCAGAAGAGCCTACAGGCTCCTCGTTTAGCCCGTGGAGTTTGGTCCTACCAGCGGTCCTCGTGGTGATTTTCAAGGCCTTTTATAACTTCTTCCGCGATAACGAGGACCTCATTCGCAAGCGCTTCGGCCTCAACTTCTAAGCCTCTTCTACCCCACTAACTAGACGGGAAACCTCAATGCATCATTCACCTTCTTTTGCCCCTCGGCGCATCCCGCTGCGGCGCCGATTCATTCACGTATTCGCTGCCGTCTTTGCGACAGCACTGGCCTTCTTCTCCCCCGCCGCGGCACTTGCCTTTGATGAGGTCTTCGACTCTGGCCACGTAGACGCCTTCTATGTCACGGCCCCAGATGGCCAGCTACACCTATCGATGAAGGAAGACATCACTGGATCGGGCGTTCCACGCTCCGGCGATGATGTGGTGCTCAAGGTTGTCGAGGATGCCTGGTCGGATGCCACCGAGGCCGTGCCAGAGATCGGCCAACCCACCTATTTCCTGCCGCAGACACAAGATCAGCGCATCATTTGGCCGGGCTGGGATACCCAGCCTGCACGCGATGGCGGCTTTGACAACGTTGACCTAGAATTCGCCGAAGTCTCTGGACCTGGTTCAGTGTATGTTTTTGAAACCAGCGGCTTTGGCGATGTCAAGACGGTGACCGATTCCGGCTCAATGGAGCTCACCAGCGGTGAGGTCATCAATCAACCCACTCCGGCCCACAGGCACGTCAACTGGGCCTTTAGCGAGGCTGGCACCTACACCATGACGGTGCGGGCCCACTCCAACGGCGAGTCCAGCAATGCTGTGACCTACACCTGGGAGGTGGGCGACGGCGGTGATGCGTCCACAGCGGATCGATCGGCTGACACGGGCGAGGTTAGCAATGACCAAGAAGCTTCTAGCACCCAACGATCAGCAGACAAGGGCGGCGCTGCAGCTGCCGATAAGTCCGGCGCCTCCGGGAACGAAGAGTGCACCCCGGGCATGACTCCGCAAATCAAGGACGATACGGTTTCCCCTTCCCAGTGGCGCGATGCTGATGGCGCTACCTTTTATCTCTCCGATAAATCCAGCGTCGATCTGCCCCAAGAGGTAGGCCCAGTGCCAGCCGGTCAGGCGTGGATGATTGGTTCTACCCAGGTCGATGGTGTGCCATGGCTCGGCGCTAATACCCAAAGCCCTTCAATGCGCGAGAATATCCCTGGCGATGTCACCTGGGAGTTAGCAGGCTTCAAGGGCCCTGGCCCGATGATGGTCTACTCCCAGGGCGGACTGGGAAAGATTGTGGGCGATGAGTGGTTCCGAGGCAATGCCGATGCGGCGGAGGGCACCTATTCGATTGCCCCCAATACGCACGTGCATCCCAACTGGGTCTTTGGTGCGCAGGGCACCTATGACGTCACCATTCGCCAGGTGGCCAAGACCGATGAGGGCAAGCAAGTTGCCGGTGAAGCGACACTTCACTTCGTGGTCGGCGGCGACAAGCCGGCTGAAGCCTTTGACAATGGTCACTTCGACTTGGGCGCTGCGGTAAATCCGGAGGGCAGCGACTGCGGGCATGGCGCTGCGGCAGGTGGGGCGTCGGCAAGCGCTGGTGGCTCTGCCGCAAGCACCGGATCAAACACTGGCCAGTCCGGGCAGGCACCCAGCAAGGGCGGTTCTTTAGCCAATACGGGGACTCCTATTGTTCCCTTTGGCATCGGAGCGTTGGGCTTGGGCATGCTCTTCCTCGGCCTAGGCATTGCCCGCCTAGCTGTAGCTAAGGCAGCAGACTAATGGCGCGTGCGCTTTCCCATAGCCGCAGGATTCGGACCATAGGCGCGCTGCTGGGCTCCTGCCTGCTGGCCACTGGTTGTGCCCCCTCGGCTGCATTGGATACCGGAAGCGGAGAAGAATTCACCGTGGTGGCCACCACCCCAATCCTCGCGGATCTTGCGCGCAACGTCGCGGGAGAAGATGCCCGGGTACAAAGCCTTATCCCCAGCGGAAAAGATCCGCATACCTTTGAGCCAACGCTGCGCACGGTGCGCGATGTTGCCAATGCCGATTTGGCACTGAGCAATGGCTACTTGCTGGAGCCGCAGTCTCTCATCGATACGCTGCACGAATCCACGGATGCCCCTGTGGTGGAAGTCGCCGATGCTGCCTCCACCCGCGGTGCCACTCTGGTGCCGTTGGTAGAAGATGTCTCGCTCGAGGCAATTTGGCTGGGTCTGCGCATCAGCGGCGCACAACAGCGTTCTTCCGGAGTGGACTTCCGCATGGTCTCTGCCGATGGGCCAGGTAACGTCGCGGCCTATGTGGTCTCTACCTTCGGCACCCCGGAGGTCCTTTTTAACTCGGCCGATGGCATCGATAGAAAAGAAGACTCAGTGACGCTGCCGGCCAACGCCCACACGCACGTCTCTTGGGGATTTTCCCAGCCGGGGATCTACCACCTCGGGTTCCAAGCAGAGGGCACCGACGTCCAACACCTCACTGTGGCCGTGGGAGTAAACCCACCTAAAGGCATGCAAGTAATAGATTCCGGGCACCTGGATATTGCAGGTGACCTAGCCAAGCACCGCATTGACCTGCGCGATCAGGACAAGCGCTTCGACCCTGCCACCACCGTGGTGTCAATCCCCTCTTCGGTACTGCAGCCCATACCGCCGGATCCGGCCTACCGCTTCCTGGGCAGGCCGGGGTCGGATACCTACCTCTTGCCGCAGGCGGTGCTGGGAAAACACATCCACGGCGAGGTGGACCCGCACCTGTGGCACAACGTGGACAATGCCATCGCCTACGTCGATGCCATCGCCGAGGAAATGGCGCAGGCAGATCCTTCCCACGGGGCGTCCTACCGCCAACGGGCGGAGGCCTATACCCAGCGCCTGCGGAATACGGATACCTATGTTGACCGCGCCATTTCTTCTATCCCTAAAGAAAACCGGCACCTCGTAACTACGCACCACGGCTACGCCTATCTGGAGCAAGGATATGACATGTCGGTGGCCGGCTTCGTCACTCCCAATCCGGCCATCGAGCCTTCCCCACGCGAAGTCATTTCCTTGCGCCGCACGCTGGAGAACCTCCATCTACCAGCCGTATTTGTAGAACCCGTGCAGCAGGCAAGCGCCGAGACCCTGAAGCAGGCTGCCGCGGAGCAAGGCGTGGAGCTGTGCCCCATCTACGGCGACACGTTCGATGACACCGTCAGCTCCTATATCGACCTTATGAAATTTAACGCTGATTCCCTGCAGCGTTGCCTGAACCCCAACCCAACCCATGGAGATAAAAATGCTTAAATTCGCTACTCGTACCGCCACCCGCACCGCCGCCTGTGTCCTTGCTGCAGGTCTGGCTCTTTCTACCAGCCCTGCGTGGGCGGGCGACCTCGCCCAGGTGGTCGGTGCCGATGAACACGTTGCCCCGCAGGGCGAAGAAAAGGTCATCGACACCGGTCACGTAGACGTTGGCGCCCTGCTTGATGGCACGGATTCTGAGCTTATGGCGCGCGATGATGCCGGCGATAAGCCAGTCTGGCGTCACTTGGACGACCTCGTGTTTTCCGTGGGCGATAAAGCACAGCAAACCCTTCCCGATACGGATGACTTTGGCTTCGTTGGCGCTGAGTCCGGCGATAAGGTCTGGGTGGTTCCCCAAACCGAGCAAGTCGGCGTTCCCTGGCTGGGCTGGAATACCCAAGCGCCCTCCCTTGTCGACGCCGCCGACCGCGGCGTCACCATGGAATTCCTCGGCCACTCCGGCCCAGGCGATTTCTCCCTCTTCTTACAAAACGGCGGCTTTGAAGCGCCACAGCTCTTGTGGTCCACCGCGCAGAAGAGCGACGAAGACTTCTGGGTAGACCTCAATACCCACACCCATGCCAATTGGACGTTTACAGAGCCAGGCACCCATCAGGTAGGCATCAGAGTCAAAGGTAAGACCAAAGATGGCGCTGATTTCAGTACCGATGGCGTGCTCACCTTTGCCGTGGGCGATGATGCCGACGTCCAAGCGGCCCAAGACACTACTTGGAATCCAGACGATGCCCAGACCGCAGGCTCTTCCATCCCCACTTGGGTCTTTATCCTCGCCAGCGTGGGTGCAGTCGTACTCCTGCTGGCCCTTGGCCTAGTACTGCGCTCTTCCAAGCGGGGCGATAACCGTGGCTAAACCGCTCATTTCCGTAGCCGACCTGGAAGTATCGCTATCCCACCGGCGCGTAATCACAGGTGCGAACCTAGAGGTCCGATCGGGCGAATTCATTGGGCTCTTAGGCCCCAATGGGGCGGGCAAGACCACACTTATGCGTGCCATCTTAGGGCTCATCCCCTCCTCCGGTACCCGAGAGATCGGGGGAATCGTAGGCTACGTGCCCCAGCGGCACGAGGTGGAATGGGGCTTTCCCATCAATGTCTACCGCACCGTACTCAGCGGGCGCACCGGCATCATTGGCTGGCTCAAACGGCCACGTGCCGCGGACCACGCCGCGGCGGCAGAAGCTCTTCGCCTGGTAAACATGGAAGATTTTTCCACCCGCCCCATCGAAGAGCTCTCCGGTGGTCAGCGCCAACGCGTCCTCATCGCCCGAGCGCTCGCCACGCAACCAGACGTGCTGCTGCTCGACGAGCCCTTCACCGGCCTCGACGCCCCCAATACCGAATCACTACTCGAGCTATTCGAAGAGCTTTCCCAGCGCGGCAAGGCCATCCTCATGTCCACCCACAACCTGTCTGAAGCGGCGCACTCCTGCCACCGCTTGGTCCTCTTCAACGGCACCGTGATGGCCGATGACTCCGCTCCGCGCCTTCTTCACCAGACCGCTCCGTGGACGCAAACCTTTGGTGTACGCGCCGGTTCTCCCCTGCTTTCTGCCATTGGAGTCTCCGCATGATAGAAATTTCCTTCCTCGATTTCCTCCGCGACCTTGCTAACCCCCACCTCGACTTTCTCGCCCGCGCGGTAGGTATTTCTGTGCTTGCGGCCATCGTCTGCGGCGTCGTCGGCTGCTACGTGGTGCTGCGCGGCATGGCCTTTATCGGCGACGCCGTCTCCCACGCGGTCTTTCCTGGCCTAGCCATTGCTTTCGCTTTGCAAGCCTCCGTGCTCGTCGGTGGCGCGGTGGCCGGTGCGGTTGTGGCGTTGCTCATCGCCGCCTTTTCGCAGCGCCGCCACGTACGGGCAGATTCCATCATCGGCATCTTCTTCGCCGCGGCCTTTGCCTTAGGCATGGTGATCATCTCGCGCACCGATGGCTATAGTGCTTCGCTGACCAGCTTTCTCTTCGGCTCGCTCACCGGCGTATCCCGCAGCGATATCATCGTCGCGGCCAGCGTGTGCACACTGGTTATCGCCGTCGTCGTAGCTTTTGGCCCCCAGCTCAACGCCACCTGCCTGGACCGGGAAACCGCCCGCGCCATGGGGCTTCCCGTTGTTGTGCTCGACATCATGTTGTACCTGTGCGTCACAGCCGCCGTGGTCATCTCTGTGAGCACCATTGGCAATATCTTGGTCCTCGCACTTCTCATCACCCCGGCCGCGACGGCACGCCTGCTTACCACGCATCTTGCGACCATGATGTGGCTTTCCGCCCTCATCGGCGCGCTGTCCAGCTTCCTCGGCATCTACCTGGCATGGGCCATTGATCTTCCAGCCGGCGCCACCATCGTGCTCACGCTCACCGTCATTTTCTTAAGCGTTTGGGCCATCCATCCACTCCTCGGCGCCCGCAAGCACGCCGGTGCCTCGCTTTCCGACGCCCCACGTCCCGACACCCCACGAAAGGAATCCATTACCTCATGAAACCAGTCTGCCGCACCACGGTGGCCCTAGGCGCTGCCAGTCTCATCGGCCTCGGCTCACTTTCAGGGACGGGCGTAGCTGCCATAGCCCCCGCCTCCGCCCACGCAGAAGAGTCCGCCGCGGCCTGCTCCGCCAGCGACTTCGATCTCATTACCAAGGGCCACCAAGACATGGCGCTTAGCGGCGATTCCGGCGACCTCAGCTTCACCGTCAAAGACGATGACAAGGGAATCAAGCATGACTCTGAGACCTTTGCTATCGAGGTATCCGATGGGTTGAAACAGCCACTATCTGGGCTCGGAGATAGTTCCCTTCCTGAAGAAGGCTGGGTGCTGCCTCAAACCCAAGACCCCACCGCTCCCTGGCTGGGCTTTAACACCCAGGAGCTATCCCAAGACCTACTCGCCGCTGATGACACCGCAACCTTAAGCATGGCGATCGCACAGGGCCCAGAAGATGGGCGCATTGTGGCCTACCAGGCGGAGCTAGGCGAACCCACGGTGCTCATGGACACTGAAGATGGATCCGCCTGGGATTACCCAGGCAATTCGCATTCCCACCCGGCATTTGCGTTTACCAAGCCCGGAACCTACGCGGTGAGCTTTACCTTTGAGCTTCCCGACGGCTCCCGCCACCACCTCCATGCCGGCTTCCTCGTAGGAAAGCAGGCTGAGGCGAAGGACCTGTGCGACGTGGACTATTCCGAAGCAGATGCGGCCACTGGTTCTGGCAACGGCGCGGATAGCCGCCCCAAGCAACTGGAAAAGGACATCAAGGACGTAGACAAATCCATCGCCGGGTTGGACAAGGAACTGGAGAAGACCCTGCAGGAAGGCCAAAAATTCCTTGACGGCGGCGCACCTGACGATGCCGAAAAGGGCAAGCACTCAACACCCAAGAAGCCGGCGAATACTGAAAAGTCTGGAGCGCCACAAAAGTCCCACGCTCCGACATCAACCCGATCCGCTGCACCTGCGCAAAAGTCCAGTTCTGGTTCACAAACTACGACCCACCACTCGGCTAGCCGTGTGAACGAATCTGCCTCCACCGCAAAATCAGGCAAGAGCACGTCATCTGGCTCGCACTCCTCCGCTTCCACCAGCGGTTCTTCCCGCTCGACTGCCAAGAAGTCCGCCAGTAAGAAGGACACAAAATCCTCCTCCCGTACGAAAGCAAAGTCCGCCGACGCCCGCAGTGCACAGCATGTTCCAAATGCAACCGACAAAGAGAACAAGGACAGCAAGAATGTGCTGACCGATGCCGCTGCCTATACCTCTACCCTCGCAAAAAGCAGCTTCTGGGCGGGGACCCTGGCCGGACTGGGCGCATTCGCCTTAGCGCTCGGCATCGGGTTGTTGGTCTATGTCCAGTTCTTCCGCAAAAAGAAGACACCACACCAGCACCAGGCCAGTGATGCCACGGCGAACATACCGGGCGTCGATTAGCGCAGGCCCGGCTTAAGAAAGCACAAAACCCAGAGGATCTCTCCTCTGGGCTTTAGCGGTGGCTAAGAGCTCATGCTTCTATACCCGAGTCTTGGACGACAGGAAGTCCCAGACCACGTTCGGCGTATCTGGCTGCCAGAACCAGGTGTGGTCTTGCGGAACCTTAACCAATTGCACATCCTTTTGGCAGCCGTTAAAGCTCAAGCGTTCCGAGCCGCCTGCTTCCGGAGTGGACTGGAAGGTCATATCGCAGCGATTTCGCTTCAGATAGCCGCCGAGCACCGTACGAACAGGGAGGTATCCAGCCTCGTGCCGGTCACCGCCCTCATAGGTCATCATCTCGTCGTTAACGCCGTGCATGATGAGGGTATTCATCGGCGCATCGGCACAGTTGACCTCAACCGGGTTGTAGAAGGCACCCGAAACCATAGCTACAGCAGCAAAGGTGTCCTGTGCGTGGCAGCCAAGCACCGAGGTAAAGCCGCCTCCATTAGACATACCCATGGCGTATACGCGGTTTCGATCAACGTGGTAGTCCTTGTCTACCGAATCAAGAATGCGCTTGATAAAGCGGATATCCTCCCCATCGCGCGTCTTAGCATAAGGCGCAGCCTCCCAGGCGCGCTCGAATCCCTCTGGATAGACGATGATGGCCTCGTTATTGGCCTCAGTGGTCTGCATGCGTGCATAGCTGGAGTAGTTCTCCGGGGAATCTCCCCACCCACCGAAGCCGAAGAGAACGGGCGCCGCCTTTTCCGGCGAATAGTGGTTAGGAATACGCAACAAGTACCTACGGGTCTTACCCTCGTGCTCCATTTCTAGGGACTGCATGGAACCCGGCGCAAACGGCGGGTTCGGATTGATGCTGGTATCTACCATTGCCGGCCGCGGCGCTGGCTCGGGAAGAGACGATCCCTCAGGACTAGGCGCTGCATTGTCATCGCTGCTGCCGCCTTCTACTGGTGCCGGGGTGGATTCCTTAACACCTTCTGGAACTAGGTGGGACCCATCAGGCTGCGGGGTAACCGGCTTTGCATTTTCGGGAGCAGGTGCTGGAGCTGGCGCTGGCTGTGGTGCATTTTCAGGGCCAGGGGCGGGTGCGGGAGGTGGCCCTTCTTGAGCATGGGCAGGAGCGGCGCACACAAGCGCAGCGCTAGCCAGCGCAGCAGCGAGGATCAGGTATAGAGAACGATAAAGAAACTTAGTAACATTAGCCACAAGGTTAGAATTAACCACATCCTTCACTTGATTCACTGTTTACACGCCCAGTGCACACTCAATTCTGTAAGAAAAGCCCAAGGCACTAAGCTAGATCCCCATGCACGAAGACAGACCAAGCACCGCCCCCGATTTTTTGCTTTCGCGAGCAACGGGGTCTGTCCGTACCCAAGGTGCGCGCCACACTTTTAATGACACCGACGCAGCGGTTTCTGCCCTGCGCAGCAAAGATGTTGACATGGTCGTCGGTGCGATTCCGTTCGACTCTGACACACCCGCCGCGCTAACGGTGCCGGAGGCCATCATCCGCGAAGAGGGCCCCTTGGAGCCGCACGCCTACTACCGCAATAAAAGCCTAAACTCGCGAGTGGTCGGATTCGATCCGGAACCCGAAGAGCACCTACGCCGCGTAGAGGCGGCCATCGGCACGATCGAGACCTCCAAACTGGACAAGGTGGTTTTGGCCCGTGCCGTAGATATCGAATTCCCTGAGGCTATTGATCCGCGCCTGGTCGCGGCACGCCTTATCGACCTTTCCGCCAACCGCGATGGCTTCATTGCCGATCTCTCCCCTGCTGGGCGGCCGGGCGCGATGCTAGTTGGTTCTTCTCCAGAGGTTTTGGTCAAGCGTCAGGGCTCGACGGTGTCTGCTTTCCCCTTGGCCGGATCGTCACCGCGCCGCGCCACAGCGGCTGAGGATCACATCGCAGGCCAAGATCTCTTGCATTCTGCCAAGGATCTCCACGAGCATTCCTTTGTAGTGGAACACCTGCGCCGGGTGCTTAGCCCATTATGCGAGCGGCTAGATATCCCGGACGCCCCGCAACTTATTAGCACCAATGAAATGTGGCACCTAGGCACGCCAATTTCCGGAACGCTCAAGGATAAAGACTTGACTGCGCTCGAGCTTGCCTTGGCAGCGCACCCCACCCCGGCTATCTGTGGCACCCCTGCAGAGGCCGCCCAAGCTCTCATTGAGACGGCAGAAACGGACCGTGGATTCTATGCCGGAGCGGTCGGCTGGTGCGATAGCTCCGGCGACGGCGAGTACATGGTGGCCATCCGCTGCGCGGAAGTGGCCGGCGATGGACTTTCCGCGCGTGCTTGGGCCGGCGGTGGCATCGTAGGCGATTCCGACGCCCAGGCCGAACTGGAAGAAACCACGGCCAAGCTGCGCACCATATTGAAGGCGCTCAGCCTCTAGGCTGCACGCTTCGCGACGAGCACTACGTCGCTGCGGTGGTGCGCACCGGCGCCTTCTGTCAGGTGGCGCTCGCGGCGGGTCAGCTCGACGGCCTCTAGCTCTTGCAGATTCTCCGCTAGCCATTCGGGCATCGCTATCTCAGCCGACTCCATATCGTGATGGACAAAGAGCAGTGTTCCGCCTGGAGCCACCAAACGCTCTAGCTTTTCCACCTCTTCTGGCGTGGCGCGCACCCCACCATAGTGGACGCTGACCAAGTCAAAGGGCTCATGGCTAAAGTCACTAAACGTTGCGACCTGCGCCGCGACACCGCGGGCCCTAGTGCGTGCGACGGCAGTCGGGGCGAAATCAATGCCCAACACATTCCAGCCCTGGTTCTTTAGCCAGAGCGCATCCGCACCTTCCCCGCACCCAATGTCGAGGGCGGTACCGGGCTTAAGCCCCGCGGCGTAATCGACAAGGGTCGCATTGGGATTGCCCGACCACACCTGCTCAGAACCCTGGTAGCGCTCCTCCATTTCCACGGAGGTGGGCACGTAGCCGCGGTGTTCGTGGTGGCTTGGGTTATGCACGGTGGATGGTATTGCGTAGGGTACCGAGGCCGGGGATCTCGATTTCGATGGTGTCGCCCGGGACCATAGGAGCGGTGCCAGCCGGGGAGCCGGTGGTGATGACATCACCAGGCAGCAAGGTATAGGCAGCGGAGATCTCCTCCAAAATGCCGCCCATCTTCACGATCATCTGGTCCGTATTGGAATCCTGCTTTTGCTCGCGAGAACCCTCGTGCGTCAGGTAGGCATTAATCTTCTGATCGTCCAGATTCAAGCTATCCAGATCGGTTTCGATCCACGGGCCGAGCGGGCAGAAGGTGTCAATGCCCTTGGCACGAGCCCATTGACCATCCTTAAACTGCAGGTCGCGGGAGGAAACGTCGTTGCAGATGGTGTAGCCGAGCACATGGTCTTTCCAGTTCTCGGCCTTGATATTCTTCGACGGCTTGGAAATGACCACGGCTAGCTCGCCCTCAAACTCGACGTTGGTGGCGTAGTCCGGAATCTTGATTGCAGCATCCGGGCCAATGACCGCGGTAGATGGCTTAATGAAGATGGTGGGAGGGAGACTATCGGCAGACTTTTTGAAAACCTCGGCAACGTGGTCCGCATAGTTGCGGCCAAGTGCTACCACCTTGGTGGGAAGGGTCGGCGCCAAGAGGCGAACCTCGTTAAGTTTCCACTCGCGGCCGGTTGGCTCCGGCGGAGTAAAGGGCGTGCCGGCAATTTCCTTTGCTACTAGCTCTTCCATTGGGGCGTCTTTTGGCCCATCGATAATGGCGAAACAGATTCCTTCTGGGTGTGCAATTCGTCCTAAACGCATAGCGGCAATCCTACTCAATCGCCTCCTTCACATGTGTGCAAAGGGTACGGTGTTAATTAGTTAATTTGAGTAAATTCCCATTGTCCTTTAATCACCGTTGCTAACCCCAGTGCGGACTACGCCAGGACGCGGGGGTTGGGGACGTCGGCAAGCACCCAGCGCAAAAAGCCCGCTTCTATTCGACGAGCAGCTTGGCGATTCGGTCACCCACTTCGACGGTCTTTACCGGTTCGGCACCGCGGCGGGCAACATCCTGCGCCACCGCATCCTCAATCCGCTGCGCATTAGACTCATCGCCCAGGTGACGAAGAAGCATGGCGGCGGACAAGATTGCCGCCGTTGGGTCTGCAATCCCCTTACCCGCAATATCTGGCGCAGAACCATGCACCGGCTCGAACATGGAAGGATTCGCGCCTGAGGCATCGATGTTTCCGGATGCAGCAAGGCCAATACCGCCAGTTACCGCGCCCGCCAAATCGGTGAGAATGTCTCCAAAAAGATTATCGGTGACAATGACGTCATAGCGCGCCGGATCGGTCACCATATAAATGGTTGCAGCATCAATATGCTGGTAATCCACCCGAACCTCTGGAAACTCGGCGGCGACTTCATCAACGGTGCGCTGCCACAACCCACCAGCATTGACCAAGACATTTGTCTTGTGCACCAAGGTCAGATGCTTACTGCGCTGCGCTGCCCGCGCAAACGCATCGCGCACTACACGCTCCACGCCGAAACGAGTATTTTGCGATACCTCGCTGGCCACCTCGTGCTCAGTACCCTCACGCAAGGTACCGCCGTTTCCGCAGTACAAACCCTCGGTACCTTCGCGCACCACAACGAAATCAATATCGCCCGGTTCAGCCAGCGGGGAGGAAGCGGTGGGATAGAGCTTAGAGGGACGCAGGTTCACGTGATGATCCAGCGCAAACCGCATCTTAAGCAACAGCCCCCGCTCCAGCACGCCCGGCGGCACCTCACCTGGGGCGCCGATCGCCCCCAACAGGATCGCATCGTGTTCTCGCAGGCTCTTCAAGTCAGCGTCCGCAAGAAGCTCCCCATTGCGCAGATAACGCCGCGCACCGAGGTCATACTCGGTGGTTTCGATATCGGAGCGAACCGCTCGCAGCACCTTGAGTGCCTCGGCTGTCACTTCTGGTCCAATCCCGTCGCCGCCAATCACCGCAAGTTTCATTATGTAGGATTCCTTTCTCACAGAGTGGATATGGGATTACCCTACCAAAACAAACCCGCGTAGCGCAGGAAATTACCTAGCACCACGCGGGTTGAGATTCTGTTGCAGTCCGCAGCCTTATGCTTCCATGTTCAACTGTTCGCATTCAGCACCCAAGGCCGCATTAATTTCGGCGATGAGATGCTCTGGTACCTCGGCCTCCACGCGCAGAATCAGCACAGCATCAGATTCCTGTTTACCGTGCGTAAGTGCAGCCGCGACGATATTGATTCCCGCAGCACCCAACTTGGTACCCACCGTTCCCAGTGCACCTGGGGCGTCCGCGTAGCGGAAGAAGAGGTTGCGGCCGGTAGCACGCATATCTACGCCGCGGCCGTTGATGCGAATGAACTTTTCGGTTCCATCGATGCCGATAAGCGCGCCGGTGAGCGAGGAGACCTCGCCATCAGCACCAATAACCTTCACCTGCAGGGAAGAGCGGTGCCCCTTGGACTCCGCATTAGTAGATACCTCAACCTCTACCCCACGACTATGCGCGATCTGCATTGCATTGACAAAGGTCACCGGCTCCGAAGTCACGCCGCTAAACAGACCCCGGACGGCAGAAAGTCCTAACACTTCCACGTCTTCGGTAGACAACTCGCCACAGGCCTCCACCTCGACGGCCACGGGGGCCTGACCCAAAAGGCGGCCAGCAGTAAGTCCTAGCTTGCGGGCGAGGTCCAACCAACCAGCGACCTCTTCTCTCACTGGCCCGCCGGAGACGTTGACCGCATCCGGCACGAACTCTCCTTTAAGCGCCTTCAAGACAGACTCCGCCACATCGGTTCCCGCACGGTCCTGGGCCTCTACAGTGGAGGCGCCTAGGTGCGGGGACACGGTGACTTGCAGCAGCTTAAAGAGCGGAGAGTCAGTGCACGGTTCTGTGGCATAAACGTCAAAGCCCGCACCTCGATGATGTCCCGACTCGATAGACTCAGCCAGAGCCGCTTCATCTACCAAACCGCCTCGCGCTGCGTTAATGAGAATCTGTCCTGGCTTCGCCTTGGCCAAAAGTTCCTTATCAAACATTCCGGTTGTCTCCGGAGTCTTTGGCAGGTGAATGGTCACGAAATCGGAACGCGACATCAAGTCTTCTAACTCAACCAATTCCACGCCCAACGCTGCCGCGCGAGCCGGGTTGGCATAGGGATCGTGCGCGATAATGGTCGTCTCAAAGGACTTCAGACGCTGGGCAAAGAGCTGGCCAATGTGCCCAAAGCCAACAATACCGATGGTCTTTCCGTAGACCTCTACGCCCTTGAAAGAAGAGCGCTTCCACTCCCCTTCGCGCAGGGCCTGGTCGGCCGCTGGTATCTGGCGCGCCGTCGCTAAGAGCAGTGCAATTGCCTGTTCACACGCAGAGTGAATATTCGATGTTGGCGCATTGACCACCATGACGCCCTTGTCTGTGGCCGCCGGAATATCGACATTGTCCAGTCCCACCCCGGCACGGCCCACAATCTTGAGCTTTGTAGCCGCTTCCAATAGCTCTGCATCAACGGTTGTGGCAGAGCGCACCAGCAAAGCCTCTGCCTCCGGAACCGCGGCGAGGAGCTCGGCACGATTCGGCCCATCCACCCAACGGACCTCAACAGAATCCCCCAAGGCCGTAACCGTGGACTGGGCTAATTTATCGGCGATAAGGACTACCGGCTTCGACATATCTTCCTTCGCTTAAGTGTGATGCGGTGTACGCGGTATAACCGCGTGTCAAGGAAGTGTAGTTCAGTCAGGGGTGCCCTGCTTGATTTTTGCCTTAAATTCTTTCACTCGACCGAATTCCGGCCCCAAAGCTACTACGGCGCCGTCCTCACGGCCCGCTACAGCAGCCATACTGTGCTTATCCGCTAGCGGATCAGCAGTCGGCACGACCAAAACTCTTCCACCGTAGGCTGCCGCGGTAATTACGTTCGCGATGGGACTATCCTTAGTGGCAACGATATTTGGCGCCATCTGGCCGTCCCTGCGGGACTGTGCTGGGATGGGTTGGTTCTTTTCCTCTCCGGCATCAAGTTCGCCTTCATACGGCACCCAGGCAGGACGCAGCTCCATATGGGGAGTCTTATCCAGCCGTGCAATATCCTTTACCATCTGCTCCGGCGAGGCTACCACCTTGGAACCATATTGGAATGCCGTGAACTCCCCTAGTGCCTTATGCGTTCCTGGATCCTTGATCACGCTGAATTCACCAGAGGTTTTCGTCCACGGCACGTCACCTACTACCACCAAGCGACTTACTCCCAAGTCCGTGAGCAACTTATGGATTTCCAAACGCCTAGCATCCTCATACTGCACCGCTGGCAAATGCTGGTTTACCGCCAAGGTTGCTGCACGAAGAATAGATTTATCGTCCGGGGCAAAAAGGACAAGCGAATCCGAATCTTCAAAAAATAGTCGGCTGGCTTCAATTCCAATGGGGTCATTAACAATGACCAACTTGCCATCAAATTTCGGATCAATAAGACGGTTTTGGTTTTCCGCCTTGGCCTTGTTGAGATCGATTTCGGACTCGTCCAAGTCGGACAGACCACGCCTGACCAGCTTGGATTCTGTGACCGGAGTGCCACAGGCTGCTAGCGCAAGAGAAGCAACAAGCACTGTAGCGGCCAAGCGCACAGATTTAGCGATCAAAAGCTTGCGGACCTTCCTCTCCACCAAAAAGGTTTGCTTCATCCACATCGCGGATAACGGGTTTACCTAAAGCATATTCCACGATGCCCAAGAAACGGTGACGGCGGTCCGCAAGGAATTCACGCGGCTGTGATGCGCGCAGGAAATCCAGGTTCATTTCGTGGGATGCTAGCACCTCATCAAATTGCGCATCTTCCATGATGGACTTGGACTGAACACGAGGTAGGTAGCGGTTGGGGGCGAAACCGTCGAGCACTACCTCGGTTCGTTTGCCCATCGGGGTGTAGTTCATCACCGACCCAGCCAAGACGGGATCGACGCCGTGACGCTTGCACCAATTGAGCGGGAACACAGGGAAAAAGCCTGGCTTGAGCTCTTCAAAGGTATGCCGAGTGAAGGCCTTTCCGGTGCGCCAGTCCTTCGCGCCGCGCGCCATGAGGAGGGCATAGAGTCCGTGCCATACGCCATCTTTGCCATCTACGGAAAGCAGACGGGATTCACGGAAGGTGGCATCGGTAACGGTCTTCGGCGCCTCATCCGTTGCACCGGCTACCCATTCGGTGACCTCATCCACGTCGCGAGCAGCACGTAGCTGCACCGCAGAAGAGCCGTAGAGCTCGCCAAAGACGCCACACCAGAACCATTGGTTGATGCGGTTCCAGGACTGCTCGGTAGAAAGCGCTCCCCCGCGCTTGGCCAAGCGAGCGATAATGACTGCCAGGGGAACAATCTGCTCATTAAACGGAACCTGATCCATGCTAAGGATGCAGCGCTGCGCCAAGAACTCTGATACCTCGCGGAAGGTGATGCGCAGATCGTTGGCTGCC
This sequence comes from Corynebacterium sp. ACRPE, assembly GCF_022347435.1. NCBI lineage: Bacteria > Bacillati > Actinomycetota > Actinomycetes > Mycobacteriales > Corynebacteriaceae > Corynebacterium > Corynebacterium sp. ACRPE. The sequence continues at coordinate 21,488 of NZ_JAKRNA010000001.1, forward strand.
GACTTGTACTCCGCCAATGACAATTTCAAAATATCCTCGCGCTGGCCACCGGCACAGCCCTTTTCACCGGAGACCAGAAGCGATACTGCGGAGAGAAACTCGGTGCGGCCAATTCCGTCCAAGGCTGGAGACTTCCGCAGGTCCTTTTCCACTTCGTGCCAATCAGCGGCCAAGTGGAAGCTGGGGTCCTCAGAGGCAAAGACGGCAGTAAGCAGATCGAATACGTCCATCTGCAAACCAGCCGAGTTCGCTTGAGCGAAAATCGAGCCGATTCCGGCTCTCTCCGTCTCGCGGGAAAGTCGAATCATTGGCAGGTCATAGCCGGACAAAGGTCGAACGATGCGATTATTAAAGGCAGCCAGTTCCGCGCTGTATTCCTGCTTGGTCGCCGCAAGTTCAAAAAGCATGCCCACGCCGTCTTCACTGAGCAAAGAAGCCACGGGAATGCACATATTCTCTAGTGCATCTTCGCGCGTTAGGATATCGCCCTCAATTGCTGGTGCAAAGTGCGAGCGAATCTTACCGTCTTGATTGACCGCGAAGATGGCATCATCCGGCATTAGATCTCCGCGAACGGCCGCGCGAATATCGATAAAGAAGCGGCGGTGAATCTTCTTCTTGCGGAAGTCAGTGGTATCTACAAAGCCCTCGCCGTTGAAGCAGTGATACAGGGTGGTCAGGCGCTGCTGCCCGTCCAAAAGGAGCAAGCCGGGGTCGACGCCGGTTTCAGGTGCGCCGGCTAGGGCACGGGGACGGAAGCGCATCTTTTCGTTTCGGGTATCAAGAGCCATGAGCGCACCGATGGGATAGCCGCGCAGCACGGAAACAATGAGAGAACGGATACGATCTTCATCCCAGGCATAACTGCGCTGGAAGTCAGGTAACTGGATATCCCCGCGATCAATTCGTGCAAAGAGGTCTTTGAGATCATAGCTTGGCGTCGTAAAACCCATGGCCCTCATCCTACTCCCTGCACTGGAGTTTTACCTGAAACAAATAAAGCTAAACCCACGGTAAACATGCCTGTTCACCGTGGGTGTGCGCTACAGACACCGCCTTTTATTCCTAGGCAGTAGCATCCAGCGGGTTCTTGACCCAGCTCATCAAATCGCGCAACTTGGTGCCGGTCTTTTCAATTTCGTGCTGTGCAAATTCCTCACGCAGACTCTCCAGCTCCTTGTTGCCGCCCTCAATATTGGCCAGCAGGCGCTTGGTGAAGGTGCCGTCTTGGATATCGGACAAGATATCCTTCATGCGCTGCTTGGCATCAGCATCAATAACGCGAGGGCCAGAAATGTAGCCGCCAAACTCGGCGGTATCAGATACCGAGTAGTTCATGTTGGCGATGCCGCCCTCAAACATCAGGTCCACGATGAGCTTCATCTCGTGCAGCACCTCAAAGTAGGCCATTTCTGGCTCGTATCCAGCCTCAGCCAGGACCTCGAAGCCGGTGCGAATCAGGAACTCTACGCCACCGCACAGGACAGCCTGCTCGCCAAAGAGGTCAGTAACCGTCTCTGCTTCGAAGGTCGTCGGGATAACGCCAGCACGCGCACCACCGATGGCCGCTGCATAAGACAGGGTCAGATCGTGGCCTTCGTCCTTAGGATCCTGTTCGGTAGCGATGAGGCACGGAACGCCCTTGCCATCAACGAACTGGCGGCGAACCAAATGGCCAGGCCCCTTAGGTGCAACCATGCCAACGGTGACATTGGCTTGCGGTTCAATCAGCTTAAAGTGGATATTCAAGCCGTGCCCAAACAGCAGCGCATTGCCGTCTTCCAAGTTGGGGGCAATTTCATCTTCAAAGATCTGCTTCTGTGAGGTATCTGGTGCCAGCAGCATGATTACGTCTGCCCACTTGGCAGCCTCTGCAACGGTCTTGACCGCAAAGCCTGCTTCCTCGGCCTTGGCCGCCGACTTGGAACCTTCACGCAGACCAATAACAACCTCGACGCCGGAATCGCGCAGGTTCTGCGAGTGTGCATGCCCCTGGGAGCCGTAACCAATAACGGATACCTTGCGACCCTGAATGATAGACAGATCCGCATCATCGTCGTAGAAGGTTTCAATAGCCATGTTGTAGTCCTCAATTCTGTAGTGATTGTAAGTTTAATGAATCAACGTCCCACCTAGCACTATACCACCACATGAGACGGAGTGACCATATAGTGGGATTTAATTTCGCGGGGGCGCCATCGCCTTGGGTCCACGCCCCAAGGCCACGTCACCAGACTGCACCAGCTCGAGCACACCGAATGGCTCCAGGACGTCGAGAAGCGCCGCCAGCTTTCCAGGGGTACCGGTAGCCTCCACCACCACTGATTCTTGTGCCACGTCTACCACGCGGGCACGGAAGATATTAACGGCATCGACCACCTGCGGCCGGTTGGCATTATTCGCAGCCACCTTGACCAGCATCAGGGCTCGCGCCACAGTCGAGTCTGCTTCGAGCTCCACCACCTTGATGACCGGCACAATCTTGTTGAGCTGCTTGGTCACCTGTTCCATAATCCTTTCGGAAGCGTCGACCACGATGGTTAGTCGGTTAATCCCTGGATTTTCCGTTTGCGCAGAAACCAGCGAAATGATGCTGTAGCCACGCCGGGAAAACATGCCGGTCACGCGCGACAGGATTCCCTCTACGTCTTCTACCAGGACCGACAGGGTATGCCGGGAAACGTCACTGGGTGCCATGCCTATACCTCCTGGATAGTCTCGTCGATATCGGCAGGAGTCTCTGCTGCCGATTCATTTTCATCAAACAGCGGGCGCAAACCGCGGGCATATTGAATTTCTTCGTTAGACGCCCCACCGCCAATCATTGGCCAGACTTGAGCGTCCTCACCAACGATGAAGTCAATGACCACGGGGCGGTCATTGATTGCGCGGGCCCGTTCAATGGCCGGCACCACCTCTTCCTCACAGGTGACGCGGATAGCCTCACTCCCCAGCGCCTCTGCCAGGCGGACGAAGTCGGGGGTATAAACATCTCGTTCTCGCAGCTTGGTATTGGAATAGTTCTCATTGAAGAACAGTGTCTGCCACTGACGGACCATGCCGAGGTTGCCGTTATTGATGACGGCAACCTTAAACGGAAAGCCTTCCAATGCGGCGGTGGTGAGCTCCTGGTTGGTCATTTGGAAGCAACCGTCACCGTCAATCGCCCACACTTCCTTATCCGGGCATGCTGCTTTGGCGCCTAGGGCCGCCGGCACGGCATAGCCCATAGTTCCGGCACCACCGGAGTTGATCCAGGAGCGTGGGTGTTCAAAGTCAATGAACTGTGCCGACCACATCTGGTGCTGACCCACACCGGCGCAGTAGATAGCCCCAGGACCTACGGTTTCACTCAGCTTTTCCAACACAAATTGGGGATTGAGCTGCCCATCCGGAGTGGGATCATAGCCACGGGGGAACCGTTCCTTGAGCCCATCGAGGTAGTCCCGCCATGGGCCTACTTCCGGTGAATTCACTCCGGAGTTCTTGCGGTACTCCTTTAAGAGACCTGCCAACACGTTGCGCGCATCACCCACGATTGGCACTGCAGCGTCGCAGATTTTCCCAATTTCAGCCGGGTCAATATCCGCATGAATTACCTGGGCCTCAGGGGCAAAGGTGGAGGCATCACCGGTTACTCGATCATCGAATCGCGCGCCGATAGTAATCAACAGGTCAGCTCGCTGCATGGCCGCAACCGCAGGGACGGTGCCATGCATGCCCGGCATGCCCATGTGCAGCGGATGAGATTCCGGAAAGGCGCCTAAAGCCATGAGCGTAGTCACGACAGGGATTCCGGAAAATTCCGCAAACTCGCGCAGCTCCTTGGCCGCCTCGGCCTTGATAACACCGCCGCCGGCATAGATAACCGGCTTTTCTGCCTGTGCAATGAGCTCAACCGCTTGCACGATCTGGCGATGGTGCGGCTTGGTCGTCGGTTTATATCCAGGCAGATCAAACGTAGCTGGGAAGGAATATTCCAATTCACCGTTTTGCACATCCTTGGGGATATCCACCAAGACCGACCCCGGACGACCCGTAGCAGCCAGATGGAATGCGGCTGCAATGGCAGCTGGAATCTGGCTCGGTTCCGTCACGATGTAGTTGTGCTTGGTAATCGGCATCGTCACGCCGCGAATATCGGCCTCTTGGAAGGCATCGGTTCCCAAGAGGTTGCTGCCCACCTGGCCGGTGATGGCGACGATGGGAACGGAGTCCAGGTTGGCGTCGGCAAGCGCTGTCACTAAGTTGGTCGCACCCGGCCCGGAGGTGGCAATGCATACGCCTACCTTGCCGGAGGCTTGGGCGTAGCCTTCGGCGGCGTGGCCGGCGCCCTGTTCATGGCGGGTGAGCACATGGCGCAGCTTGGTCGAGGTGTGCAAGGCATCGTAGAGAGGAAGCACGGCACCGCCTGGAATGCCGAAGACTAGATCGGTTCCCAGGTCTTCGAGAGTGCGGACAATGGCGTGGGCACCACTCATCCGCTCCGGAGCGTGGGCGCGTGAGGCCGCAGCCACCGAAGCGGGCGTGGGCGAAGTTGTCGTAACCACGGTTAATGTGCTCCTTGGAATGGTCTATTACAGGTCCTGATCATCATCGGTACCGACCCCAGATATAAACAAAGCCCCCGCGGGCTTATCTGTCTGCGGGGGCGAAATGCGTCGACGTCACGAGGCGTCGCGGTCACCACCGCGTTGGTACTACCTGAAGTCGAATAATGATCATGGACATGACTATACCTTGATAGGTATTACCCTCGTGGAGACTACCCCCTTTTGGGATCACATTCCCACGTGATGGGACACGTCTGAAAAATAGGTTCGCCCTTGCCCGCCTTAGTGAATTAGGCTTGCACACTATGACTCCACCACCTAAGGACAACAAACCTCGTCAGTCCACCACCCAGGCAGAGGTTTTCAAGCCATCCCGCGACCACATCTTGGGCATCCTCATCCTGTCCGCCATTGCCCTGCTGAGCATCGGATGGGCCCCCAAATACCTCGCCTGGCTGTTCATTATCCCCATCCTCGGATTGTGGTGGGTCATAAAATCCCGCACCAAGGTCTCCGAATCCGGAATCGCTATCTCCTACGCATTCCGGAAAAATATCCAGATCGCATGGGACGATTTTGCCGGAATCGGCTTCCAACGCGCCCGCGCCTTCGCTCGCACCAAGGCCGGGGCGGAGCACAGCCTGCCCGGCGTGACCTTTAACTCGCTCCCGCGACTTTCGGAGGCCTCCCGCGGCCGCATCCCTGACGCCCTTACCCAGGGCCGTGAAGCGGCAGATGACAAGGTAGTCATTGTCCACCGTGACGGCCAACAAGTCCTCCTCAGCAAAGAAGAGTATGCGGACTACCTCGAGCGCCACCCCGAGCTCAAGCCCTCGGCCGAAAACTAAATACGCCGCCTACACTCTCCCCTCCCCACATCCCTTGAAGGAATGGTGACTGAAAACCATGTTCCCGCTGCGTTCAAAAGTAACTACCGTCGGCCGCCAAGCCTCTGGCGCCCGCGCCCTTTGGCGGGCCACCGGCACCAAGGAAAATGACTTTGGCAAACCGATCGTCGCCATCGCCAACTCCTACACCCAATTCGTCCCCGGCCACGTACACCTTAAGAACGTTGGCGATATCGTCGCCGACGCCGTGCGCGAGGCCGGAGGCGTACCCAAGGAATTCAATACCATTGCGGTCGATGATGGCATCGCCATGGGCCACAGCGGCATGCTCTACTCGCTGCCTTCACGCGAAATCATCTCCGATTCCATCGAGTACATGGCCAATGCCCACACTGCCGACGCCCTGGTATGCATCTCCAACTGCGATAAAATCACCCCGGGCATGCTCAATGCAGCGCTGCGCCTGAACATTCCCACCATCTTCGTCTCCGGCGGACCGATGGAGGCCGGCAAAGCCGTCGTGGTTGATGGCGTAGCCCACGCCCCCACCGACCTCATCACCGCCATTACCGCCTCTGCCAATGACGCGGTATCTGATGAAGGCTTGACCCAGGTAGAGGAATCCGCCTGCCCCACCTGCGGCTCCTGTTCCGGCATGTTTACCGCCAATTCCATGAACTGCCTGACCGAGGCGCTCGGCTTGGCGCTGCCCGGCAACGGCACCACCCTGGCCACCCACACGGCCCGCCGCAGCCTATTTGAAAAGGCCGGCTCCACCATCGTCGATATGTGCCGCCGCTATTACGGCGAGGAGGACGAATCCGTTCTCCCCCGCAATATCGCCACCAAGGAAGCCTTCACCAACGCCATGGCGCTTGACATGGCCATGGGCGGATCCACCAACACCATCCTGCACACGCTCGCGGCCGCACAAGAGGGCGAGGTGGATTTCACCCTCGACGATATTAATGACATCTCCTACCGCGTGCCCTGCCTGTCCAAGGTCGCGCCCAATGGCACCTACCACATTGAGGATGTGCACCGTGCCGGTGGCATCCCCGCCATCTTGGGAGAGCTTCGCCGCGCCGGGCACCTGAACTTGAAGGTGCATACGGCGCTATACGACAACGCCGAGCAATGGCTCGATGACTGGGATATCCGCAACCCGCACGCCACCGATGAGGCCCGCGAACTGTACTACGCCGCGCCGGGCGGCGTGCGCACTACCGAACCATTTTCCCAATCCAACCGCTGGGACGAGCTCGACACTGACGCCGCTCATGGCTGCATTCACGACGCCGATCACGCCTTTTCTTCCGACGGCGGCCTAGTTGTCCTGCGCGGAAACTTAGCTCCAGACGGGGCCATCGTCAAGGCAGCGGGCGTTGAAGAAGAGCTGTGGACCTTCTCTGGACCTGCCCGTGTGGTCGAATCCCAGGAAGAGGCCGTATCGATAATCCTGAACAAGGAAGTTCAGCCGGGCGACGTGGTAGTCATTCGCTATGAAGGCCCGTCCGGTGGCCCTGGCATGCAGGAGATGCTCCACCCCACCTCCTTCCTCAAGGGCGCAGGTTTGGGCAAGGCATGCGCCTTGATTACCGACGGCCGCTTTTCCGGCGGCACCTCCGGCCTGTCCATCGGCCACATCTCCCCCGAGGCGGCCCACCAGGGCCTTATCGGGCTCATCGAAAATGGCGACACCATCACCATCGACATCCACGAGCGCCAACTCACCCTCGATGTGGACGAGGACGTGCTGGAGCGCCGCCGAGCCGCCCAGGAACAGCGCGAGAAACCGTGGACTCCAGTGAACCGCAACCGCCCCATCACCAAGGCACTGCGCGCGTATGCAGCCATGGCCACCTCCGCCGATCGCGGCGCGGTGCGCGTTGTCGATGGCCATGTGAATTAGACAGTAGTGACTGCTAAATCCCTGTGAGCCTCGGTGGGGTGCGCACCCGTTTACCTGCAGATCGCATAAAGTGTACTGCGATGAAACTCGCGCGCACCCCACTTTTTCGTTATGCCTTAGCTCTGCTGGGTCTCATTTTTGGCGCCTGGAAGGTTGTTCAAGACACCCGCATCACGGACTTTCCTATCGATATGGTGGTCTACCGCGAGGGCGTCAAGGCCTTCCTTGAGCACCGCTCCGTCTATAGCGAGCCCATGCTGGCCGGCGATATTGAACTTCCCTTTATTTATCCGCCCTTTGGCGCGCTCGTCATGGTTCCGCTCACGGCCTTTGACGGCATTGACCACGATATGGCGGGCGACATCATGGTTGTCCTGTCCGATCTTCTCCTGCTCGTCTGCCTCTACTTTGTCTTCAAGGCGGTGCTAAAGAAGCCGGATTTCCTCTTGCCCGTTACCGCCATTGCCTGGGCCATTGCCTTGCGCTTCGAGCCGGTTGACCTCAATAACGGCTTTGCACAGATAAATATCGTGGTCATGACGCTGGTTACCCTCGACCTCGTCCCACGCAAGCGCTTCCTACCACAAGGCATCTTGATTGGCCTGGCCGCGGCCATCAAAATTACTCCGCTAGCAATGCTGCTTTACTTCCTCGTGCGCAAGGAATGGAAGCAGATTGCCACGGCTTTCCTCTCCGCAGTCGCTGCCACTCTCCTCGCCGCAGCCTTCCGCTGGGACGCGTTCGTGGAGTTCTTCAGCTCTAAATTGCTCGATATGGGCTCTGGCGGCGACTTCGGCGTGGCAACCGATTACCAGTCCAATAGTTCCATCAAGGGAGCCATTCAGCGCATGTATTCCTCTACGGAGGCCATGGACGCCAATGGACTGACCATCAATCTTGCATGGCTCGCAGTTTCCCTAGTGGTGATTGCCTTTGCTGCGTGGCTTATCAAGCGACTGTGCGAGGAGCATCTGCTTGTCGACGCCCAATTGGTCACCGCCCTCACCCTCCTCCTCATCTCCCCTGTTTCCTGGTCGCACCACTGGGTCTGGCTCACGCTCATCATCCCGGTCTTTATCTACCGCGCGTGGACCTGGCTGCCGTCTGGATGGGCCGCGGGCAGCCTCCTGACCGTCCTTATCGCCTGGGCAGCCATGCTGCTGACCGTTCCACCTAAGTGGTGGTGGGGCGATCAAGTCGATGTCCACGCCATGGAGCGCTACCAAAAGTTCTGGGTGGATGACTTTGTCTGGCTCACCGTGCTTACCGTCGCGCTGTACGCGGCCGCGTTCTACGCCGCCCAGCGCAACCGCCCTCCGAGTACCGCTACTCCTGCCCCGATAGCTTCTTAAGCGCTGCAAGGTGCGAATCGAATGCGGCCTTACCCTTAGCCGTGAGCATCACCCATACCGTGTCCTTGCCACGCGAGGATCCATACTCACGAAAGCGGCTGATATACCCCTCTTTTTCCAGTGCGCTTAGCTGCTTAGACAGCGTGGCATCGGATTGATTCACCTTGTCTCGAATTGCGGCAAAACGCATCTCTTTGTTGATGGCGCCTTCCACTGCCCCGGCCGCGTTGAGCACCGCACAAATTTTAAAGCGATTAAGCGGGTGGATTACCGGATCAAGCTCACTCATCGCCGCTCGCCCGCTTGCCACTTGCGCTGTCCCGCGTGGACAGATCCATCGCACCGGTGTTCAGGGCCCAAAATACAGCGATGCCCCACAGCGTGAATACCACGGCCGCAGTGACCAGGTGTCCTTCGAGGAAGATCTGGAAGAACGTAGGGCAAAAAATCAGAATGATTCCGAAATAGTATTTCTTATCCGGCTGCGGCTGGGCGAAGGGATCCTGCCTATAACCTGCGCGCACGTTGCGCTTCTGAGCGCCAACCCAAAGAGCTACTCCCCCGCAGACCACCACTAAACCAAGGGACAACCACCACGGTATGTCATTCCCCCATTGGCTCAAGATAAACCAAAGTACTGCCAACGCTGCAGCAAACAAGGCATTAAGCGCAGTCTTCCGTCCGTCGCTTTGTTCCTTCTCCACTTCCTCGTTGAAGGACAGTGCCTCGTGCACGCTTTCGTCCATGATCGCAGTTCCTTTCGCCTTCGACTTTTCGTTGCTTTCCACTTTAGAAAGTATCATACTTTCCGCCATGGAAAGCAAGAGAAAAAGAAAATCCGCCGCAATTGCGACGGACAGCTATTGGCGATTAGTTCAACGGATTAACGCCTGCGCCGAAGAACCAGAGTGTGGCAAGGATGGCGATGCCGATGAGAACAAAGGCCCAGGAAGTACCCAGTGGGCGGCGTGCCCACGAGCGTTTGAAGTCTAGGGAGATAAAGCCTGGGCCAGTAAACTGCAGGCCCACTGCGATGACAAAGAGGACCAAGGAAAGCCATACGGATTCCGGCCAGCTAAAGACGTCCAGGCCGGCATCGGTCTGGGCAAGCTCGTGGACGGCGGTAAAGCCGGTCACTACCAGGCCAATCATGGCCGCCAGCGGCGTGATGAGGCCGAGCAGCAAGAACACACCAGCGATAAGCTGCATGGTTGGCACCGCGATAGACAGTGCGGTATCCCATGCATAGTTGGCAAAATCGCTCTCAAGGCCGGACAATCCCTCACTATCGCCAAGCGTGAAGAAGGTCTTTGCTCCCGCGACGATGAGGTAAGCGCTCAGCGCCAATCGGATGAAAAGCAGGCCGAAGTCGATGGTGCCGCGGCGACCATAGCGTTGGTAGCCTTCCTTTTCTTCCTGTTCCGCTTGCAGGCGTGCCTCGCGCTCCTCTGCGGTTTCGGTGCTGAGGGTGCTCTCCACGGGGGCGTCGGCAGTAGCAAGTGCCGTTTCTTGCTCTGGGGTAGCCGGCGTGGTGGAGTCCGGCTGCGCGAAGGCTACGGTCTCTTCGCCGGCGCCACTGTCCTGGCGTGCGGCCTCATTTGCGCTGGAATAGGACAGCACCTCGGTTTCCGGGTGGTCCTGCTGCGTCTGGGAAGGCTTGATCTCCTGCGGCTCAGCGCGGCCGGCGCGCTCGAAAAGGCCGGGCTTCGACTTTCCTTGGCCGGAGACAGAATCCTTACTAGCGGGCTTCGCGTTGTAGGTAGGCACGTCCATATCCTCATCAAACGGGGTGACTTTATCCGGTTGCTGCTTATCGCTCATAGCTCCAACTTAGGGCACGTGCCTGCACTTTTGTGGTACCCACCACGGCGCGCCGCACGAGCTTGCGTGCTATGTGGCCACCAAGTCGCTCGCAGCTTCGATGACCGAACGCGTTAGTTCGCTCAAGACCTCCGATTCCAAGCGCCACCGCTGCCAGTAGAGGTCGATATCGAGCGGGGAGCCGTCGAGAAGCACCAGCTCCTCCGCCGCCAATAGGGGCAGCGCTTGGGCTTGGGGCAGCAACCCCCACCCCAGGCCAACGCGTACGGCCTCCAGGTAGCCCTCGGAAGAGGGAATCTGTGACACCCGCGCACGGACCACGGCCGAATCAATGAAGCGCTCCCGCATCGCATCATCCAGTACCTGATCGTTGGGACCATAGCCAACAAGGGGCATAGTTTCCCAGGTCAGGTGGCCATTATGGAAGCTTTCTGCAATATGTGGTGCCGCCACCGGGAAGTAGCGCATCGTACCCAAAAAGCTCGACTCACAGCCAGAGACCGGTGTGGCTTCCCTCGTTACCGCGCCAAGCACATCACCCCGCCGCAGCATGGCTAAGGTGCGCGCCTCATCCTCAATCCGGATGCGCAGGGCGACATCGCCCCGCCGCGCGGTATCGCTAAGGACCCTGCGAAACCATGTCGCTAGGGAATCCGAGTTCACTGCGACTGAGAGCGGGACGCGGGCCAGGCGGTGGCCTAGGCGGGCGTCCGTCTCGGCCTGTACTAACGCCATGCGGCGTGCGGATTGCACCAGGATCTCCCCCGCTTCTGTCGCGGTTACCGGAGTGGCACGGCGAAGGAGCACTCGACCGGTGCTCGATTCTAGCGCCTTGATGCGTTGGCTTACCGCAGACGGCGATATGCCGAGCACGGCTGCGGCAACATCAAAGCTGCCTTCGTCCACGATGGCGAGCAATGTTTCTAAGTGCACCGGGTTCATGAAGCTATTCTAAACCAACTGTAGATTCATTAACTCGACTAATTCAGGCCGGGAATTCACACTGGAAGGCATGTCCATTGTGCTTGCTGGTTTCTTCCTGGGATTATCGCTCATCGTGGCCGTTGGCCCGCAAAATGCCATGCTGCTCAAGTACGGCATCCGCCGCGACCACATTGGCCTCATCATTGCCGTCTGCGCGCTTTCCGACGTCATCCTGATTACCGCCGGCACGGCCGGCGTGGGCTACTTGGTAGAAAGATTCCCCAACGCCCTGCAGGTTCTGAAATATGTTGGCGCCGCTTACCTGGCGTATTTCACCTTTACCTGCTTCCGCGATGCGCTCAAAACCAAAGGCGAGGCCATCGAGGTGGAATCCACACAGCCGAAAGTACCGCAGGAAGTCGCTTCCTTCGATGGCTCTCAGGCACGCAGCACGACCAAGACCGCAACTCGCGTCGAGATCAAGCGCTCCCCTTCGTGGGTTAAGCCGCTATTGACCGCCCTGGCCTTAACGTGGCTTAACCCGGGCGCCTATGTGGACGTAGTGGTCATGCTCGGCAGCATTGCTAATCAATATGGCGAATCGGGGCGCTGGCTTTTCGCCGTGGGTGCAATCTGTGCCAGCTTCTCTTGGTTTCCGTTTATCGGCTTCGGTGCAGCCCGTTTTTCCCACGTATTGTCCCGGCCCACAGTGTGGCGCTGGATCAACTTCGGCATCGGCGTCATCATGATCGGCCTAACACTCAAGTTGCTCCTGCTCTAGAGGGCCGGGGCTCGGTAGCGGCCTAGTCGCCGCGAACGCGCGAAGCGGTGGCGCCTGCCCAGCGGTTGATGCCGGCGTCGTGGGCGGCGTCATCAATCGCAGCCAGCTCGTCCGCGCTGAAGTCAAGCTTGTCCAGCGCGCCCAGGTTGTGCTCGAGTTGCTCCACAGAAGAAGCACCCAACAGCGCCGAGGTAAGCGTGCGATCACCCTGATCACGCAGCACCCACGAGATAGCCATCTGCGCCAGAGACTGACCACGCTTGCCTGCAATATCGTTGAGCGAACGGATCATGGAAAGGTTTTCCTCATTGAGCCAATCCTTTTCCAAGGTCTTATTCTTCGCCGCGCGCGAATCTGCAGGGATGCCATCGATATAGCGATCCGTCAGCATGCCCTGTGCTAGTGGACCAAAGCCGATGACACCCAACCCACTGCGCGCCGTGACATCAAGCAGGGACTCGCCATCCTCGCCCGGGCGCTCAATCCAGCGGTTCAGAAGGGAATAGCTGGGCTGATGAATCAGCAGCGGGCAGCCTTCATCTTCCATAAACTCCATGGCCTCCGCGGTAAGCTCCGGACCATAAGAGGAAATGCCCACATAGAGAGCTTTGCCGGAGGCCACGATATCCCGCAGCGCGTACAGGGTCTCTTCCAGCGGTGTGTCCGGGTCCGGGCGGTGGTGGTAGAAGATATCTACATAATCCAAACCCATCCGCTTCAGGGACGCATCCAAGGAGCTAACCAGGTACTTGCGAGAGCCGCCGAAACCGTAGGGCGAATCATTCATTACCCAACCCGCCTTGGAAGAAATGATCATTTCATCGCGGAAGGGGCGGAAATCGCGGGCGAAGATGCGGCCGAAGTTGTCCTCCGCGGCGCCTGGTTCAGGGCCGTAGTTATTGGCCAAATCGAAATGAGTAATCCCCCGGTCATACGCCGCGCGCAGGATTTCGCGCTGCGTGGCCAGGGGACGGTCGTCGCCGAAGTTCTGCCAAAGGCCAAGGGAAATGGCCGGCAGCTTCAGCCCAGAGTTGCCTACTCGGCGGTACTCCATCGAATCATAACGTTCAGCTGCGGGTGCATAGATACTCATGGCACCCATTGTCCGCTTAATTCTTGGAATTGTCAGCCTGTGGCAGTTCCTCAACTTCTTCAGGGTCGCCGGATGCGCCGGTTTCTTCGACCCACTTTTCAATTTCTTCCGGGGTGCGGTCAGTTTCTACCGCATCACGCTCGGTGTAGTAGGAGTGGTCGTGGCGCTTTTCTGCGTACTCCTTTTTGTCAAAGTCCACGTCATCGTCGCCGTCAAGCTCCTCGGTGACCTCATCCACCAGCTCATCATAGAGGGCCTCGTTATCCATATTGGAATCCTCGATGTGCTGGCCAATCTCGTCATCATAACGCTCAGCGTCATAATCCTTGTTGGGGTTCAGCTTCAGGTGCATAAGTGAACGTATGCGCTCGCGACGCACTGCCTCGTCCTTAATCTGGGCTTGGCTACGGAACCAGGCAAATACCAAGATTGCCACCATGAGGATGCCCATGTAGCCGATGATTGGGTAGATGTAGTTCATCAAGGTCTTAAAGCCGGCGAAAGAGACCGCGAAACCAGCCAAGCAGCCGATGACGAAGATAACCGGGAAGCGCTTCTCATGGCCGGCGGACAGGCGTTTGCCTAGCGCGTAGAACATGCCGATAGCGGTATTGAAGATCATCAGGTAGATGATGACCGCCATGATGGAGCCGAGCGTCGGGTTAACGCTATCTACCAAAGACAGCATCGGAATATCGGAGCCTTGCGCCTTGTCCGAGTTCATCAGCAAGGAGAATCCGGCAAGGCCCATCATGATGGAGTAGATGATGCCGCCTACAATGCCGCCCCAACCGGCCTCGCGCGGACTAATATTATCGCCACCGATAACCAGGGACATGGACACGGCGAGCATCAGCGCCAGGCCGTTGTAATTGAGTGCGGAAATGAGCCAGTTACCAATCGGGGTGTCGATCTGGCTGGAGGCGTCCATAGCGGCGCCGATGTCATCCGGCATATTGAGGCCGGTGTAGATGGCAACACCAATGACCGCAATGATGATGGTCGGTGTTACAGCACCGATAACCTTGGATACCTTATCCACGTCGAGCATGCCCACGATAAGCACCAATACCAACATGAGCGTGGAGCCGATCCAAGTCTTCCAGCCAAACTGCTGCTCCATATTGGAACCCGCGCCGGCCAACATCACAAAGCCAATAGCGAAGAGGGTGATGATGACCGCGACGTCCAGCAACTTGGAGACGATCGGGTGGGTGACATTGCGGAAAACGGTATTGTGCTCAGAAGCGTGGAAGTAACTACCCAGCTGCAAGAACACGGTACCCGCAAGGGTCATGATGAGTGCGGCGATAATGATGCCGGGAATACCCCAGGAACCAAAGGCAGTGAAGTACTGCACCACCTCTTGGCCCGTGGCAAAGCCGGCGCCCACCAACAAGCCCACGAAGGACATGGCAATGGCGATAATGTTTTTAGAAGACACGGTTGCCTAACTTTTGTAGCGAATATCTCTCGCATACTGGTGCGCGCGGCCCCTTGTCCCCCACCCCCAGCACGTGGGCTACACAACACCAGTATGCGTTCCTTAAGGAATGGTACGTAAGTGACCCGTTAAACACCTACTGGCACATACCGATGTTGTGGTAAATCACATTCGGGCGTTCCGCGAAATCAACCTAACGCTATAGTCGTCAAAGGTCGCGGTATCAATCACGAAGCGGAACTTTACATCGCCTTCCACCACGCGCTCATAGGCGTCATCTACATCGTTGACGCCGATCTTTTCAATAACGGCGCCGATGCCGTGCTCGGCGCAGAAATCCAGCATTTCCTGGGTCTCTGCAATGCCACCGATGTTATTACCGGTTAGCACCTTGCCGCCGCCGACAAGGCTGCTCATGTGTACTCCCAGCTCCTCCGGCGGAAGTCCCACAACGGACATGATGCCGCGCGGCTTCAGCAGCTGCAGGTAGTCATTGAGGGAGTACTGGGCAGAAATGGTGGACAAGATGACGTCGAATTCGCCGCGGTGGTTATCAAAGAAGTCTTCGTCCTCACCGGTGGCCAGAATGTGCTTCGCACCCAGCTCATAAGCTTCCTTTTCCTTGCGCAGGGAGCGGGAAATTACGGTTACTTCCGCGCCCTTTGCCGCAGCGATCTGCACACCCATGTGGCCCAAGCCGCCTAGGCCTACTACGGCAACCTTATCGCCTTCCTTGACCTGCCAGCGGGCCAGCGGCGAATAGGTGGTGATTCCGGCGCATAGCAGCGGGGCTGCGACATCAAAGTCAATGCCCTCTGGAATAGTGCACACAAAGTTTTCGTTGACGACTACCTTCTGGGCGTAGCCGCCTTGGGTAGTGGTGCCGTCTACGTCTTCGGAGTTATAGGTGCCCACATTGCCATTCAGGCAGTTCTGCTCCCGGCCGTTGCGACACTGTTCGCACTCACCACAGGAGTTGACCAGGCAGCCAACGCCAACGCGGTCGCCGACTTTAAATTTCGTGACCTTATCGCCCACGGCTTCCACGACGCCGGCAATCTCGTGGCCCACCGTCAGCGGGAAGTGGGCCTGGCCCCATTCGTTGCGGATCGTGTGAATATCGGAGTGGCAGATGCCTGCAGCCTTGATATCAATGACCACGTCGTCTTCGCGCGGATCGCGGCGCTCAATTTCTACGACCTTGAATGGTGCTTCAGGGCTTTCCTTTTGCAATACTTTGCTCTTAATTGTCATGCCCACGACCCTACGCGTAACCCCACTGACCTCGCCTAACGAAAATAATCACCAACTCTAACGGGGAAGGAAAACCAAAAAGCCAGCCACGCCCCTCTCGTTGAGGAGGAAAACGCGGCTGGCTATGTGGGGGTCTTAGTTCAGCTTCTCTGCGATGAGCTTATTGACCTGGCCCGGATCGGCCTTGCCCTGGGTGGCCTTCATGACCGCACCCACGATGGCACCGGTGACCTTCTTATTGCCGGCACGGTACTTTTCCACGATGTCCGGGTTGGCGGCCAGCGCGTCATCCACGGCCTTCTCGATGGCGCCATCATCGCGCACGACCTCCAAGCCGCGCTTTTCGACGACCTCGTCGACGTCACCCTCGCCCGCCAACACACCGTCGACGGCCTTGCGTGCGAGCTTGGTGGTCAGCTTGCCCTCGTTGACGAGCGCGATAACGCGCGCCACGTGCTGCGGGGTAATGGACAGACCAGCAAGATCGGTCTCCTGCTCGTTGGCCTTGCCGGCCAGGTAGGAAACCCACCAGGAGCGTGCCTCGTCCGGCTTCGCACCGGCTTCAACGGTATCCACGATGAGGTCGAGGGCGCCGGCGTTGACCAAGTCGCGCATCTCCTCATCCTTGATGCCCCACTCTTCCTGGATGCGCGCACGGCGAACCCATGGCAGTTCCGGAAGGGTCTGGCGCAGCTCTTCTACCCACTCGCGCGGGGCGATGACCGGCGGCAGGTCCGGATCATTGAAGTAACGGTAATCCTCCGCGGTTTCCTTCGGACGACCCTTCGAAGTGGTGCCATCGGTCTCTTGATAGTGACGGGTTTCCTGATCAATGGTGCCGCCATCTTCGAGCACCTGCGCCTGGCGCTGCATTTCGAAGCGAACCGCCTGCTCCACGGAACGCAGGGAGTTAATGTTCTTGGTCTCGGTACGGGTACCAAACTCTTCCTGGCCCACCGGGCGCAGGGACAGGTTGGAGTCCACACGCATGGAGCCTTGATCCATGCGGGCGTCGGAAACGCCCAAGGCTGCAACGAGCTCACGCAGCGCGGAAACGTAGGCCTTAGCCACCTCCGGCGCGCGCTCACCGGCGCCAATGATCGGCTTGGTCACAATCTCAATGAGAGGAATGCCCGCACGGTTGCAATCCACCAGGGATGCCGTGGCGCCGTGAATACGGCCGTCTGCACCACCGAGGTGGGTCAACTTGCCGGTGTCTTCCTCCATGTGGGCACGCTCGATTTCCACGCGCCACTCGGTGCCGTCTTCCAGCACAACGTCCAGGTAGCCGTCGTAGGCAATCGGCTCGTCGTACTGGGAAATCTGGTAGTTCTTCGGCTGGTCCGGGTAAAAGTAATTCTTGCGGGCAAAGCGAGAGGACTCCGCAATGGAGCAATTAAGCGCCAGGCCAATCTTGATGGCGCCCTCCACGCCCTTGGAGTTAACTACCGGCAGCGCACCGGGCAGGCCCAGGGAGACCGGGTCAACGTTGGAATTAGGCGCTGCGTTGAAGTTCGTAGGAGAGGTAGAAAACATCTTGGTTTCCGTATCCAGCTCTACGTGGACTTCCATGCCCATTACCGGTTCGAACTTTTCTAGGACCTCATCGAAGTCCATCAGGTCATACATCGCAGCAGTCATGCGTGCCATCTTAATACGTCGATGCGCCCGCGCGCTCACGCCCCTAAGCTGAATATTATGACTACACCACATAGCGTTGATGCCGCGCTTATCGATGCCCCATTGATCAACATCGCAGTCTTCCGCACTGCCCCTACCCCTGAGGAGGTAAGCGAGCGCCTGACCACCACTTTTGGCGATCGCCTGAGAGATATCATGCCGGGCAAGAATCCGGGAAGCATCATGGTCGAGCTTGATGATTCCTTCCTATTGCACTACCAAGCCATCGATACCCCTCCCACCCGCGATAGCTATGGCCTCCACCCCATTTTGAGCGCGGATGCTCGCGGCCTCGATTCCGCCACCGCACAAATCCTCGTGTCCGTGCTTCCCGGCGAGACCGAAGATGATCGCGCGAAGCAATTCCGCGAAGCCCGCCGCGATCACCTTGAACTGCTCTCCAAGGCCACCGCGGTAGTAGCCGAGCACCCCGACTGCCTGATAGTCCATAACCCGCGCGGCAACGTTTCTATCGCGCCGAATACTTTCCTCGAGGCCGTTCGGGACAACCTTGCCCCAATGCACATCGCTCCGGTGTGGCTTACCCAAAAAGAAAACAAAATCTTGGGCTATACCGTTGGGCTGGTCCAGGCCGGACACCCTGAAATCCAGGCAGCCACCGAATCCATGGATCCCACCGATCTCTATTACAAGCTGGCCAATATCGCAGACCACGTGCTCCAAGGCGCCACCGTCAAAGACGGCGACACCCTATCTTTCGAGCAAGGCCAGCCACCACTGACCGTGCAGAAAGAACCCTGGTTTGTAGACGAATCCTATCCTGCGGTCACGATTAATTTCTAGCGGAATTCCCCTACTTTCGGGAATCCGAATAGCGGCAGATGGCTGCCAGCACCGCACCAGAAAGGTTGTGCCACACCGAAAAGACGGCTCCTGGCAGGGCGGCCAATGGGTTCATATAGGTCGATGCCAGGGAGGTGGCCAAGCCGGAGTTTTGCATGCCCACCTCGACGGCCATGGTGCGCCGGGCGGCGATCGGCTGCTTGGTCAGCATTCCGGCCAGGTAGCCCAAGCCGTATCCGCAGGCGTTATGGATTACCACTGCGGCAAAGACGAGTACGCCTGCGGTAGCGATGGTGTCGTGCGCTCCGCCAACCACAATGCACACAATGGCTGAAATGGCCGCAACCGAGATCCATGGCAGCGCCGCGTTAATCTTCGCCACCACGCGTGGAACAAACATGCCGATGAGAATGCCGGCAACAACCGGAATGAGCACGACCTTCACAATGGACCACGCCATCGCGGAGGCAGAGACCGGCATATACTCCCCTGCCAGCCACAGTGTCAGCAACGGCGTGAGGACCGGCGCCAACAGGGTGGAAATGGACGTCATGGTCACCGACAAAGCCACATCACCGCGCGCAAGGTAAGACACCACGTTGGAACTCGTGCCGCCGGGCGCGCAGCCCACCAAGATAACGCCGGCCGCTACAGCATCAGGAAGATCCATCACAGCGACCACCAACAGCGCCACCAGCGGCATTATGACAAACTGCGCTACTACTCCGATGAGAACGGGCAGCGGACGGCGAACCACCAAGGCAAAATCTACCGGCTTGAGGGTTAGGCCCATGCCGAACATGACAATACCCAGCAGTGGGGTGACTTGCGGGGCGAAGGAAGCTGCGGTCTCTGGCGCGAGGTATCCCACCACGCCACCGATAATCACGAGCACGGGAAAGCCTAGTGCTGCAATGAGCGCTTGACGGTCTTGCGCTGAGGAGGGCGCAGCGGGCGCCTCCACCCGATTATCTGTCATGCTATCGATACTCATGGGCAAAAGAATACGCTCCCACCCAGTGGGAGCGCTATCTTAATATTCGGAACGCAAAATGCCCCTAGCCAAAGAGCGCCTGGGCGTTGCGATAACGCGATTCCGGCACCGTCTTCAGCGTACCCACGGCATCTTCCAACGGGACGAGGTCAATATCCTCACCATGGAGGGCAACACACATGCCAGACTTGCCTTCGTGGATGGCGCGCGCTGCGTGCACGCCGTAGCGAGTAGCAAGCACACGGTCATAAGCCGTCGGCGTGCCGCCGCGCTGGATGTGTCCCAGCACGGTCGTACGCACGTCATACCCGGTGCGTGCCTTGATTTCATCCCCGATTACCTGGCCAATGCCATTGAAAGTCTGGTGCCCAAACTGATCGACGCCGCCGGCCTCGAAGTCCATAGTCCCCTCCTTCGGGAGGGCGCCTTCTGCCACGCAGATAATGCCGTACTTCTCGCCCATCTGGAAGCGGCGTTCCATCGCCTTCGTAATCTCCGCAATATCGAAGGGCTCTTCCGGTACCACGGTGTAGTGCGCACCGCCAGCCATGCCCGCATGCAGGGCAATCCATCCCACGTGGCGGCCCATAACCTCCACGATCAGGATGCGGTTATGGGACTCTGCGGTGGTGTGCAGACGGTCGATAGCATCGGTGGCCACAGAAACGGCGGTATCGAAACCAAAGGTGTAGTCGGTGGCGTTAACGTCATTATCAATGGTCTTCGGCACGCCCACTACTGGCACGCCGTTATCAGAAAGCCACTTTGCGCCCTTGAGGGTACCTTCACCACCGATGGCGACAAGGGCATCCACCCCGGCATCCGCCATGTTGGACTTAATCTGGTCAAGGCCGGCCTTGAACTTATCCGGATGCAGGCGGCCGGTACCCAGGATGGTGCCGCCGCGCAACAAAATACGGTCGATTTCCGCATCGTCATAAAGATCGCGGCGGCGGTCTTCCATCAGACCGACCCAGCCGTCTTCATAACCTACAACGGTATCTCCAAATTCATTGGACGCGGTACGCACTACCGCACGGATTACAGCATTGAGGCCGGGGCAATCGCCGCCGGACGTTAAAACACCTAGACGCATATCTACCAATCTAGCGCGCGATTTTTAGGCCTGCAGAGTGTCCCTAAAACCTAGGGCAGAAACCAGGCCCACCACCAGCGCAGCCACGATGACGAGCAGCGAATTAATAATTGCCGCCTCTGGGTTACCCGTTTGCATAACTGCGGATACCAGGGCAACTCCCACCACGGAACCCACCTGGCGGGAGGTGTTATACACACCGGAGGCAGCGCCCATGAGCTCCGGCGAGATATCGCGCAAGGTGGTAGCTGCGTTGGAACCCCAAATGAAGGACTGTCCCACGCCGAGCCCGGCAATGGGCAGACCGAGGACCCACGGAAGGGCGTCGACCTGCATGACCCACCATGCCGCAAGGAGCGAAAGTATCAGGATGGAAAATCCCAGCACCCCCAGGATCCGCGGGTTAACATAATCCGCCATGATGCCAGCGAGCGGAGATATCAGGAGAGACACCAGCGCCATAGGAGCCACGATGATGCCGGCTTCGCCCGCAGGCACTCCCTGCATGGTCTGCAGCCACAACATGATGGGCAGCATCACTGCGGCCGCCATGAACCCCATTGCAATGATTCCTACCGAGCCCGCCAGGTAATTGCGGTCACTAAATAGCGCCAGCGGCACCAGCGGACTCGACCCGCGGGCCTGGGCAGTTGCCTGCAATCGAATAAACCAGACGCTAGCGACAACTCCGGCGAGCAGGATCAGCCAAATGGTCCATCCCCAGCCAAGCACCGGGCCCTGCTGAATACCAAAGACGATTGCCGCCAAGGCGATGAGCGACACGATGGCCGAGGGCGCATCGATAGACTGCGCGGTCGTGGGCAGCTCAGGCACCCACAGCAGCGCGAAGACAATGGCTAGCACCACGAAGGGAACGTGTACCCAAAAGGCGGCCTGCCACCCAAAGTGCCCGACCAGAAAGCCACCGGCGAGTGGACCGGCAAGTGCAGCTACCGAGCCAATGACGCCCCACACACCCAGTGCGCGCCCACGGCGCTCGCGCGCAAAGATGCGATTGATAACGGACATGGTCTGTGGCATCTGGAGGGACGCACCCACGCCTTGCACGGCACGCGCCGCAATGAGCACTTCCACTGTGGGCGCCACGGCACACGCCACCGCACCGAGTCCGAAAATGCCCACACCCAAACAGAACATCCGGCGCTGGCCTAAAACATCGCCCAAGCGGCCGGCAAAGAGCAGCGGCACCACCACAGCCAACAAATAGGCCGCGGATACCCACATGGTGTGGTTTACGCCTGCGTTGAGCTCGCGTTGCAGGTCAGGCAGCGCCACCGCCACCATGGATTGGTCCAGCAGGGATACAAAGAATCCGAGGGACAATGCAAACATGGCGCGCCATGCTTGGCGCTCGGGCGGCAGATGCGTCTCCACAGTCATGGCCTTAGAGTCTAGCGGGCCGAGAAATGTCGACCTAGACTAGCCACATGTCCATGATCGATATCAAAAAGCCCCAAGACGTTTCTACCGCCACCACTGTTACCCTCGGCCTCATCGGTGGCTGGGTCACCGCCCGCGAGACCGGCATTCGCCCGCTGGGCGGCGTAATCCTCGCCGCCGCCGGTGTATGGGCAGGTCGCTCTTGGGCCAAGAAAACCACCCCAGCTACCACCGCCGGCCTGTGCGCACTCTACGCGGGCGCATTCGGCGCCTCCCACCCGCTGGCCAAGAAGATCGGTGCGTGGCCGGCGGTACTCAGCGTCACCGCAGCCTCGGCGGGCGCGGCTTATGCGCTTTCCGACGCCAAATAGTCCCCACCCACACAAATGCGCACCACGTCCCCAGACATGGTGCGCATTCTTTTATCCTGTGTGCCGCTAGCTTCTACTTGGCCACCGTGAACTCAACTGCAGCATTCTCGCTGCCCAAGGCAACGGTGCCGCCGGGAAGGTTATAGAAGGAGGGGTTGGATTCGAGGAGGCCGCGAAGGGCGTCGGAGAGCTGCTGCGTATGCTCGTCGCAGGCCGCGCGGGTGGAATTGAACTCGCCCACGCTGATGGTGCCATCCTTGGCCACCTCGTAGGTAGTGGTGTAGATATTGCAGCCATCATTAACCGTCAAGGTGCGGTCCTTGGCAAAGGTGACGCTCAGTTTGCCATCTTCCTTGACGGAGTGGAGCTCGCCGGTGATGGTCTGTCCTTCAATTTGAGGCTCCAGCTTCTCTGCGCCCTCCGGGAGCGGAGAAATCAGGTCAGACTGGGTCGGCGCGGTCATGCTAAACCCCGGATCGATGTCGGGGACCTGCGCAGCGTTGGCAGCTCCAGCGCCCATCAGCGCAGCGGCGGACAGCGAAAATAGTGCGGTCTTTTTGAAATGCATACCCAATAATTTACCCCCGCCGAATTTAAATTCAACGGGGGTAAAGAAACCTTTATGGAATCGTCAGGGACTCCACAGGCGACGTTTTACTTATCGCGGCCAGCCTCGTAAGCAGCGCCGACCTTGTACAGGCGGTCATCCGCAAAAGCCGGTGCCATGATCTGCAGGCCAGTCGGCAGGTTGGTATCGCTCGCCATACCGGACGGCACGGACATGCCGCACAGGCCGGCCAGGTTCAGCGGCAGGGTGCACAGGTCAAAGTTGTACATTGCCATCGGATCCTCGGCCTTCTCCCCCAGCTTGAATGCGGTGGTTGGGGTGGTCGGGGAAACGAGCACGTCGACCTGCTCGAAGGCACGGGCAAAGTCCTGCGCAATGAGGGTACGCACGCGCTGCGCCTGCAGGTAATAGGCGTCGTAGTAGCCCACGGACAGTGCATAGGTGCCCAGCATGATGCGGCGCTTTACTTCGGGGCCAAAGCCCTCCGCACGAGACTGGGACATGACCTGCTCCGCGGAGTGGGATCCATCATCGCCCGCACGCAGGCCGTAGCGCATGCCATCGAAACGTGCCAGGTTAGACGAGACCTCACACGGCATGATCAGGTAGTACGCCGCCAGGGCGTCGTCGAAGTGCGGGCAATCAACCTCAACAATTTCGGCACCCTGCTCGCGCAGCTGATCGACGGCGGCGTGGTAATTCTCCATCACGCCCTCCTGCCAGCCATCGCGCTCAAACTGCTTGATGAGGCCAACCTTTACACCGGACAGATCGCCCTTGGCACCTTCGCGTGCGGCGGCGACAACCGGTGCTACCGGCTTATCCACGGAGGTCGCATCGAAGGCATCGTGGCCGGCGATGACCTCGTGCAATAGCGCGGTATCTAGGACCGTGCGGCCACAGGGGCCGGCCTGATCCAGGGAAGATGCAGCAGCAATGAGGCCATAACGGGACACGGTGCCGTAGGTTGGCTTAACACCCACAGTATTGGTCAGCGCGGCCGGCTGGCGGATGGAGCCGCCGGTATCGGTACCAATGCCGAGCGGCGCCTGGCCGGAAGCGAGTGCAGCGGCGGTACCGCCACCCGAGCCGCCCGGGGTGCGCTCGGTGTCATAAGGGTTATGCGCTGGACCAAAGGCAGAGTTCTCATTGGAAGAACCCATGGCAAACTCATCCAGGTTGGTCTTGCCCAGGATGGGAATGCCGGCCTCGCGCAAACGCTTGGTCACGGTGGCGTCATACGGAGAAACGTAGCCTTCCAGCATCTTGGACGCCGCGGTGGTTGGCGCATCGGTGGTAACGAGCAAATCCTTCAGCGCCAGCGGCACGCCGGCCAGCCCGGAAGCAGGCTCTTCGCCGGCATCGAGGGCCTTATCCACGGCGTCGGCAGCCGCGAGGGCTTCTTCCGCACCCACGTGCAGGAAGGAGTTAAGCTCCTCATTGGTCTCTGCGATGCGATCCAGGAAGGCCTGGGTAACCTCGCGGGAGGTAATTTCGCGGGAGTGAATCTTTTCCGCCAGCTCGGCGGCAGTCAGGGAGGTCAAGCCCTCCGCAGGAACGGTCAGGTTAGACATTTATTCTCCTCCCAAAATCTGTGGCACGACGAAGCGCTCATCTTCTACGGCCGGCGCCTGGTCCAAGGCCTGTTCTGCAGTAAGGGTGCGCACAATAACGTCCTCGCGCATCGGGGCGTCCACGGAGTGTGGGTGGCTCATCGGCTCCACACCCTCGGTATCCACGTTTCCTACCGCGGAAACGGAATCAACAATTTCATCAATCTGCGTTGCGAACTGGGCTAGCTCTTCCTCACTGAGGGCCAGGCGGGAAAGCTTGGCGAGGTGGGCTACCTCATCACGCGAAATCTCAGACACGCGAACTCCATCCTTTATCTGCATAATCGACATGCGGGTGAAAAATATTCACACGATGCATGTACTATGTGAATTGCTAACGACCCATGGTACTGCACCTACCGAGACGGCTGCCGCGTCACCCCAAATTTGCGTTGCTTGAAGCCCGCATTGTGACGCACGTATCATGTTTGGGACTACAAACTACCGAAAGCGTGCAAGACCATGTCCTTTTTGATCCGTGTACTGCTCCCCGATGCCCCTGGCAGCCTGGGCCAGCTTGCCGACGCCTTTGGACTCGTCGACGGCAATATCCAATCGGTCGATATCGTAGAAAACTTCCCCGACGGCACCGTTATGGATGACATCGTCATTGAGCTGCCCCAAGGCGCCATGGCCGATGTGCTTATCACCGCCGCCTCCTCCGTCGACGGCGTGGAAATTGACTCCATCCGCCCGTTTAGCGGCCGCGTAGACCGCCGCGGCCAGATCGAGCTGCTCGCGCGTGTAGCTCATGCCACCAATGTCACTGCGGCTATGGAAGAGGTTGTCGCGGCTATCCCGAAGGCACTCACCTCCACCTGGTGCATCGTCATTGACAATAACGAGCCCATCCGCCGCCTGGCCTCCTCCAACGCCGCCCCGGAAGATGACGGCACCGTTCCTCACGACATTGAGGTCGAAAGCGCCCGCGTCCTCCAGCCCGAGCGCGACGAGTGGGTGCCGGAAAGCTGGTCCCTGCTTGACTCCGCACTCGCCGCCGCCCCACTCGGCGATACCGGATTGGTCATCGCCATGGGTCGAACCGGCGGCCCTGACTACCTCGCCTCCGAGGTCGAGCATCTGGGCCACATCGGCACTATCTTGGGCAGCTTCCTAAAGTAACTGGAGCGAATTAGGCTTCGCCGGTTTCTAGTAGTTGCTGGAATTGCGCCTCATTGAGAATCGGGATGTCCAGCTCGCGAGCCTTATCCTCCTTCGAGCCAGCCTTTTCGCCGGCAACGAGGTACGAGGTTTTCTTCGACACCGAACCGGTGGCCTTGCCGCCGCGAGAGACAATAGCCTCTTTCGCGGAATCCCTGGTGAAGTTTTCCAAGCTGCCGGTAACCACAATGGTCAAGCCCTCGAGGGTCTGCTCCTTGTGATCTTCGGCCGCTACCTCCATGGCCACGCCCGCAGCAGCCCATTTGTCCACAATTGTGCGATGCCAATCCACCCCGAACCAATCGTGGAAGGATTGCGCAATGGTCATGCCGACGCCATCGACCTCTGCAAGCTCCTCCGTCTTCGCAGCGCGCAGCTTATCCATGGATCCGTAGCGGGAAGAAAGCGCCCGGGCCGCAATCGGCCCCACGTGACGTATGGACAGCGAGACCAAGACGCGCCAGAAGTCGCGTCCCTTGACCTCCTCTAGGTTGTTTAGCAAGTTCTGGCCTGCCGTATTGACCTTGACGTTGCCCTCCTTCTTGGAACGCTTGTCTTTGGTGTCCCTCTTTGCGGTATAGACATCTGAGGCCAATAGCTTTTCCGCGGTGAGCTCAAAAAGCTCCGACTCATCGACAAGGATGCCGTTGTCGATCAGATCCATCGCGCCCTTCTCGCCCAAAGCCTCAATATCCAGCGCCTTGCGGGAAGCCAGATACTCCAATCGTGCCGAGAGCTGCGCCGGACAGGACTGCGTATTGGGACAACGCCAATCCGCGTCACCGTCCTTCTGCGGGGCCAATTTCGTACCGCATGCGGGACAGTTCTCCGGGAAGGTCCACTCGTACTCGCTACCATCGCGCTGCTCGCGCACCGGCCCAAGGACCTCCGGAATAATTTCGCCCGCCTTGCGGATAATGACGGTATCCCCAATGAGCACGCCCTTGCGCTTGACCTCGGATTGGTTGTGCAGGGTAGCCATCTCCACCGTAGATCCAGAAACGAAGACTGGCTCCATCACTGCGTACGGGGTTACTCGCCCGGTGCGACCAACACCCACCTCAATGTTTTTGAGCTTCGTGGTCACTTCCTCCGGCGGATACTTGTAGGCAATGGCCCAGCGCGGTGCGCGGGAAGTCGCACCCAGCGCTCGCTGCGACGCCAAATCATCCACCTTGACCACGAGACCATCCATTTCAAAGATGGCGTCGTGGCGGTGTTCTGCCCAATGCGCCACCTCGTCCTGAACCTCTTTGGCTGAGTGCACCTGCTTGGTATACGGGGAAACGGGCAGCCCCCAGGCCGCAATCGCCTTATAGGCATCGTGCTGTGAGGTGGGCGAGAATCCCTCGCGCGCGCCCAAGCCGTGGCACACCATCTTCAGGCGGCGCTTTTTCACCTCGGCGGGGTCCTTCATGCGAAGTCCACCGGCCGCGGCGTTGCGCGGGTTGGCAAATTTATCCTTGCCATCAGCCGCGCGGTCCTCATTGATCTCCTCGAAATCCTCGGGTCGCATATATACCTCGCCACGGATCTCGATAAGCTCCGGGACAGGGTATTCAGCAGTTCCCGTCAACCCATGCGGAATATCCTCGATTACGCGGGCATTGGCAGTGATCTCCTCGCCCACCGTGCCGTCGCCACGAGTAGCAGCGGTGGTCAAGCGCCCATTGCGATAAACCAAGTCGATAGACATGCCATCAATCTTCAGCTCGGTGAGATAGGTCTTAGCCGGTGTTCTATCCAGCCAATCCTGCATCTCGCCAGCGCTAAAAACATTGTCCAAGCTCATCATGCGCTCAAGGTGCTCAATATCCTCGCCGGCGCTCGGGGCAGCACCCACCTGCTGGGTGGGCGAATCAGGCACGGCAAGCTCTGGGTGCTCTTCTTCTAGCGCAAGTAGGCGCTGGAAAAGTGCATCAAAGTCGGCGTCGGGAATAGCCGGCTCACCGTTGTAGTACAGGTTGCGGTGGCGGCGCACTTCCTGCGCGAGGTCATTCCATTCACGGTGCAGATCAACTGGATTAGTCACGCTGCCCAAGTGTAGCTATCCCTCGTGTCGGGGCTAGCTACTAAGGTATGGATCATGAATTTCGACGCCTCCCGCATGCTCGCCTTCGACCTTGAGACCACCTCGGCTAACCCTAAAGAAGCCCGCATTGTTACCTCCGCCCTAGTCCGCATTGACGGCCGCGATGTGCAAAAAATTGAGCACCTAGCCGATCCCGGAATCGAAATTCCGCAGGAAGCAACCAATGTCCATGGAATTACTACGGAAAAGGCCCGCGCCGAGGGCCGCCCGCACGAGGAGGTGCTAAAAGACACGGTCGAAGCCATCAAGGCCGCATGGGAGGATGGCCTGACGCTGATCGTCTACAACGCAGCATTTGATCTCACCGTATTGCGCAGCCTCACCGGCGATTTTACGGTGACCGGCCCAGTCTACGACCCCTACGTGATTGACCGCGTCAGCGATAAGTGGCGCAAGGGAAAGCGCACCCTTGGCGCCGTGTGCGAGCACTACGGCGTCGAGTTGGGTAATGCCCACGAAGCTACTGCCGACGCCCTCGCGGCCGCCCGCGTGGCCTGGAAGCAGGTTCGCCAGCACTACCCCAACCTGGCACAGATGGAGGAAAACGAACTCATGGAGTTCCAGGCCGTCAAGTGGTACGAGGACCGCGTCGCCTTCAAGAAGTACCTAGAAGGCAAGGGCCGCGATGCCTCGGATGTCTCGACGGCGTGGCCGCTGATTTCTTAAACCCATTGCCATAGTTCTAGAGTTTTGGAATTCTAGAACTATGGAATCTTTAGAATCCCGAGTTTCAGCTCTCGAGGAGCGCGTCGCCAAGCTCGAAAACCCCACACCAACTCAGGCGGAAGCTCCCACAGGCGAGTCCACCATGTGGCTTGCGGACACCCTCGAGCCTTCTGAAGAGCTTCCCGAGGGGTCCGTAATCTTTGGCGGCAACCTCACTATCGGCGAGAGCTCTTATACCTACCAATGGCAGCGACCAACAAGGGCAGTAACCAATGGAGACTGGTCCGAAAACCTCGACCGCCTTGCTGCTCTGGCCCACCCCATTCGTGGCGAGATCCTGCGCCGACTCCTTACCGCACCGGCCAGCGCCACAGAACTTGCCGAAGAAGAAATCGTCACGTCTACCGGCACGGCCTATCACCACCTCAGCGCCCTCACTAGCGCGGGCTGGACCACCAAAACAGGCGGAAAATACGCACTTCGCCCCGCCCGAGTGGTGCCCCTCCTGACCATCATTACCGCAAGCGAGGCCCACTAATGCGCAAATTAGCCCTCGCCGCCGTCGTAACCGTGGTATCGGCCACCTTCTTACTCATTGTTGGACCCCAGCGAATCTCGATGGCCGATACCGCAACCGGAGATCTAGGACTCTCCACGCACCTACGGGAACACTCAGAAGCTGGTTTCAACAACCTCACCGCCTTCACACTTGATCAGGGAAAGGCCACCTTCGCCGGACTCGGCGCCAATGAACACACCGAGGTAGAGATCGGTTCTGTCACCAAGATGTTCACCGGAGAAATTGCCCACCAACTGGTAGAAGAGGGAAAAATTCGCCTCGACACCACGATGGGTGAAATCCTCGAGGTTGGTGACTCACCAGTCTCCGACGTAACAGTTCGGGAGCTACTCGATCACACCTCGGGCTTACCCAGACAGGCAAAAGCCATGACTTTCTCATCTGCTGTCTCTAGCATCACCGGTTCAAACCCGTACGCAGGTGTATCCACACAAGATATCGTCGATTCAGCAACCGAATCGGAGCTTGCAGATCGTGGCACAGAATCCTATTCCAACTTGGGCTACGCGCTGCTCGGCCACGCCTTAGAAACGGCTGCCGATACGCCATACGAACAATTACTCCACGAGAGAATCCTAAAGCCCGCCGGAATGAAGGAAACCTACCTCATGACACCAGGTTCCGTCCCCGACGAAGCCCCTCGCGGACTCACAGCCGCAGGCCGAACTGCTGAGCCTTGGGAAATGGAAGGCTGTTCCGCCGCAGCTGGAGCCATTCGGTCCACCGCTCATGACATGGCAGCTTTCGCTACATGGTTTATGGAACATGGCGACACTAGCTATGGATGGCAGGAGAATGATGACGGCAAGAGCTTTTGGCACAACGGCGGCACCTACGGCTACTCCACAATGCTCATCATTGATCCGAAGGAAAATCGCGCAGCCTTCGCAAATAATGACTCGCCGGCGGGAACTGAAGACCTCGCAGAAGCACTTTTCGAGAGGATTTAGGAAACCACAATGCTCCTCACATTAATCCCTGCCGCTATCACTGCGTTCGAGCTCTGGTCTGCATGGAAGACCCTAAAGAAGCCAGTTTCTTCCCCTATGCTGGTTATAGACGCAATCTTCACGGTCGCCATCATTGCTCTTGTCGGCATCGCAATGCCGTGGTACCGAGCAGTAGATTTTGGATGGTGGTACGCGATTGTTACCGCTGGCTCCCTGCACATCGGTGCCATCGCTTGGCGCCTAGACTCTCTCCACAGTAAGAAACCTACAAACCACAGTAAGAAATCTACAAAGTCTCCCAAATCTCCACATTGAGCGGAAAGTCTCCCAAATCTCCGGCAAACGGGTTACACTAGCCGCATGGACAACCCATTCCGCCCGACATTCGGCGCCCCTCCTTTGTTCTGGGTCGGCCGCGGCGTCGTGCTCGATAGTTTCCGCACCGCCCTCGATGGTTCAGCAGGCAATGCCTCCCGTTCCATGGTGCTAAGCGGCGCTAGGGGCATCGGCAAAACGGTCCTCATCAACGAGTTGGAAGATATTGCTGAAGCGCGCGGTTGGGTAACGCTACGCGCATCCGGGCGCTCCACCATGGTGGAGGAACTGGTCAACACCACGATTCCGAGGCTTCTCGAGCGGCTTTCGCCCAGCGATAAGAAGAAGGTCAGCCGCATCGGCATCGGCGGCGTAGGATCGATTGGCTTCGACCACCAGAAGGAAGACCGCTTCACCCCCACGTTGAATACCCGCCTACGCGAGCTTTCCGCCGAGCTAAAGGGAACCGGAATCCTCCTCACCATCGACGAGGTCCAAGACGCCGACGTCGAAGAGCTCACCACCATCGCCGTGGCCTACCAGGACTTAGTGCGCGATGAAATCGACATCGCCTTGGTGGCCGCTGGCCTGCCGCAGGGAGTCAACCACTTGCTAGACCTGCCCGGGGTAACCTTCCTGCGCCGGGCCCAGAAATTCGTGCTCGGACCCTTGTCGCCGGCCAATGCCGAGCAGGCGCTCGAGCATACTGCCTCGGGCTCAGGGCTGGAGTTTAGCCAGGACGCGATTACGGACGCCGCCGCGCTCACCCGCGGCTACCCATACCTCGTGCAATTGGTCGGCTCACTGGCGTGGGAGCGCAGTCGCCGGAACCAAGAAAGCGGGATTTCCCAGCAGACAATTGCCTCCATCGCCCCGGATGCAATATCTATCATGGGCGCGCAGGTGCACCAGCCTGCGACGCTAGCCCTGCCGCCGGCGCAGCGGGAGTTCTTGGAAGCGATGGCCGCAGTCGAAGTCAATGGCATCGCCACCATCGCAGACATCGCGGGCCACATGGACCGCACGGTGCGCTCCTTGTCGGCCACCCGCCAGCGGCTTATCGACGCCGACCTCATCGAACCCACCGCACACGGCAAGCTGCGCTATGTCATTCCCTATATGGGCGAATACTTCACCACCACGGATAGCCGCGGGCGCGTCGATTAAAGATCGCCGGCGTCGCGAATGAGGATGCCCGCCACCTCAGCGGCAAAAGAATAGCTGGGCGCGGCCTTTTCCACCGGCCACGGGAAGATATCAACCTGTTCTGGAATTCGCTCCCGCGACAATCCCATGCGGTCGAAGTGCTGTGCAATAGAAATAGCCTCCGTGCGAGCATCGTGCCCTGCCACGCCCAATCCGATGCGAGCGCCGCCATCAATCCACTGCCCCAAGCCATCGAGGTGCTCGGGCGAGGCTAGACCAGCAAAATCGAGCAGCACCGTCTTCGCCGCCACTTCCCATAGTGGCTCGCGAAGCCGTAAGTAGTCCGCGCCAAACTCCGCCAACGTCGCATTGACCTGGTCCGCGGGAACAGCCCTAATCGTATCGAAGTCGGTGGTGCCTGGAAGGGTGCCAGAAAGGACGTCGGCAAGCAGGGGCTCGTCCAGCTGGACCCGCACTTCTGCCCCAAAGCGCTGTGCCACCTGCGCCGTGTGTTCCTGAATTCCGGCCAACAGCGCACCACACAAGTCCCGGAACGCACCCGAATCAGTAATCGCGCGGTGCCCGTTTCCTAGCTCCACAGCGGCCGCCAAACTCCACGGGCCTACCGCTTGGACCTTAACGCGCGGAACAGACTCGCCCCACACCTCCTGAATCTCGTCCAGGTCCCGGCTCATCTGGTCACCAATCCGATGCGAGATGAGTTGCGGCCGATCACTGAGCACCCACGAGCGCGGACCGCGGTCAATGGAGACTGCTTCCAACAAGCCCGCGGTTCGTCCAATAGCCCCGGCATGAATCCCGCGGTCCGGCAACTGCGGAAGGTGCGGGAGATCACCCGTCTCGCCCATCACGATGTCTGCCGCCTCACCCATGGAGTACCCCGGCATGGGCCCTAAGCCAAAAGCGTCCATATTCACCTCGGCGCTACTATTATTTCTCAAAATTTTCTATTCGATACGCGACGTATCACTTGGAAAGGAACCTTACTATGGGCGTGGAAAAATACTCCGGCTGGACCTTCTACAACGAGTGCGACATCCCTCAGGACATTTCCACCGTCTTGGCTGAACAGGAATATCCTGTCTGCGCCTTCAAGACCGTCCGTGATGCCGCCGTATTAACCAATAAGCGCCTCATCATCCGCGACGCGCAAGGTCTTACAGGCAAAAAGGTAGAGATGTACTCCCTGCCCTATTCCTCCATCAACATGTGGTCCACGGAAAACGCGGGAAAGCTTCTTGACTTCAATGCGGAGCTACAGCTGTGGACCAGGGCCGGCGAATTCAAAATCAACATTGGCCCCAATATCGATGTCCGTGCCCTAGACCGGCTCATTGCCAACTGTGTGCTTAATTAGTTCCGCAGATGGTGCCGGAGCCGATGACGATGTCTCCCAGCTCGTCCGGCGAAGGCAAGTACAACACCGCCGCTTGGCCGCGGGCGACACCGGATAGCGGCTCCTTGAGTTCGAGGCGCATTTCGTCCGCCTCGCGGTCAACGTGGGCGGTACAGGGCACCACGGAGCCGTGTGCGCGCACCTGAACCTCGCACTCGAAATCCCCATCCATGCCCGGGTGGAGGTACTTCAGGCGATCGGCCTGAATCGAGGTTACGGCCAAGTCCTCGCGGGCGCCGACGGTAACCGTGCCGGTAGCAGCATCAATATCGGTGACGTAGCGAGGGCGGCCGTCGGCAGCCGGCGCCTTAATGTCCAGGCCCTTGCGCTGGCCGATGGTGTAGTTCCACGCGCCATCGTGCTCCTTGAGCTCCGTACCCTCTTGGTCCACGATCATGCCGGGGCGCAGCCCAATGCGGGCACCCAAAAAGGCCTGCGTATTGCCGTCTGGAATGAAGCAGATATCGTAGGAATCTGGCTTCTTCGCGGTGGAAAAGCCATGTGCCGCAGCCTCTTCGCGGATCTGTGGCTTGGGAGTATCGCCGATGGGGAAAAAGCAGTGCTCCAACTCTTCGGCAGAAATCACGCCGAGCACATAAGACTGATCCTTATTCTCGTCCAAGGACCGGCGCATATATCCGTCCTCATCGAGGGTGGCGTAGTGGCCCGTCGCAACCGCATCGAAGCCAAGCGCCATGCCCTTTTGCAGCAGCGCCCGGAACTTAATCTTCTCGTTACAGCGCAAGCAGGGATTGGGCGTCTCACCGCGGGCGTAGGAATCCACGAAGTCCGTAATGACCTCTTCTTTGAATTCTTCTGAAAAGTCCCACACATAAAAGGGAATGCCCAGCTTATCGCAGATACGACGGGCGTCGGCCGAATCCTCCAACGAACAGCAACCGCGGGCCTTTTCCCTGGTCTGCTGCGCGTCTTTGTGCAGCGCGAGGTGAACGCCAATCACCTCGTGGCCGGCTTCTACTGCACGGGCGGCGGCAACCGATGAGTCCACGCCGCCGGACATGGCAACCAATACTCGCATTGTGCTCCCCATTTCACCTTGACTACAGGCCCGAAAGTCTACTCCCTAGCCCCAACGCGGTTTAAATCGAATCCATTCCCTAAGCTTGTGTGACATGGGCAGAAAGCGAGCTTCCACCGAACCGGGAATCACCGGCACCTACGACATTTCTACCGGCACGGCCGAGGTGGTGCCGGATGAGTTCCGCGATGGTGCCTATATCCTCAACGTTAATGGCGTGCCAAGCAGCCACATTGTGCTCGGCGAACCGGAGGAGCTCGAGTTCGAGTACATGCGCTGGATTGCGGCGGCGGTTGAGCACCTCAATACTCGGCCCTCAAATAAGCTCCGCGTCACCCACCTAGGCGGCGCGGGATGTTCCCTCCCGCGCTACTTCGCTAGCAGGCTCCCGGGCAGCCGACACACCGTGGTGGAGTTGGACGCCAAGCTGGGCGAATTGGTGCGTACGCTTTTCGACGTCCCCCGTTCCCCCACCGTCAAAATCCGCGCCGGCGAAGCATGCAAAGAAACCGAGGGGTTCCTTCCGTCCAGCCGCGACATCATCATCCGCGATGTCTTCGCAGGCGATAAGACACCCGCCAACCTCACCACCGTGGAATTCTTTCAGGCTGCAAAGCAGTCGCTGGCGGCGGGCGGCCTCTACGTAGCCAACTGCGGAGACCATTCCGATCTCCAGCTGGCAAAGAGCGAGCTCGCGGGCCTGGATAAGGTATTTGACCACCTCGCCGTCATCGCGGACCCACCGATGCTCAAAGGCCGGCGCTACGGGAACATCATCCTGGTGGCCTCAGATACAGAAATGCCAGCCGAGGGCTCCGTCGAAGCCGCCCAGCTGGCAAAGGCACTCCTTGGCGGGGCAGTGCCCGCCCATTACAAAGACGAGGCCTGGACCCGCGCGTTTTTCACCGGCGCTACTGCAGCACGCGATTAAGCAGCGTAGCTACCTGCGCCGCGTCGAAATCAGGCACGTCAGCGCCGGCGTTCTTGGCGGCATTCTTAGCTTCCGATACCTCCGACTCGGAGACGTTGCCAGATTTCACGTTGTTTACGTGACCAGCATTGTCCAGCAGGATAGCTAGGTCGCTGATGGAGAAGTTGCCCTTGGCCATATCGCCTAGGTCCTCCACCGGAAGAGCATCCTTGTCCTTAAGGGTCTTTACGAAGCCAGCCAGGCCCTCCGCCGCTTGGGGATCGAGGCCGGACTTTTCGGCGGCGTCGGCAAGCTGCGGAATCGCAATCAGCCCCGCCGCCAGGGCCAAAATAGCACCGATGAGCGGCGTACTATCCGAGCTCAAGTCAAGCCCATCGCTGACAACCAGCTGCTCTAGCGCGCCGCCGACGTCGACGTAATTGCCGTCACTGAAAGACTGCAGCTGCTGCTTGGAACCATTAAACAGGTTCATATCGACGTCGGTAGAAATGCCTGCTACCTTGCCAGAACCAGAACGCTGCCAGAAGGAAAGTTCCTTCCATCCGCCCACCGCTTCAGGCGCCTGGTCCTGATAGGCTGCAAGCCACAGTGGCATATCCGAGAACTTCTGGGAGTTATTCATCTGCCCCATCCAGAAGTACTTGTAGGTGTAAATCATGGGCGTGCGGCCGGTAAGACGCTTGAGCTCGCTAGTAAATTCTTCGATCCACTGCTCCAGCTGCGCGGCAGACTTTCCTTCCGCCACCTCGATATCAAGTGCAGGAGGCAATGTCTGATCTGGGGCAAGGGCGATCTGCGCGGCAAAGTTGGCCGCCTGAGTCTTGGCGTCGCCAGCCGGACGTGCGTAGTGGTACGCACCAGTCTTGAGTCCAGCAGCATTAGCCGCCTGAATATCCTGTACGTAGTGGGGGTTTACCCAGTCCCCACCTTCGGTAGCCTTCACAAATGCAAAGGACTGGCCGTCGGACCGCACTTTAGACCAATCGATGGGCGTGCCGCCTGGATGCTGGTGCGCCGCCACGTCAACGCCCTTGGGTGCACCAAAGCTCACCGCCTGGGCAACAGCGGTACCACTTACAGCTAGTGCAGCCACGGTGACTACCGCAGTAATGCTCTTTCGGAGTGCCTTCTTTGAAGTCATGCGCGTGAGTTTAGCAACGCCTTTACTTCTGTCACATCTTTAACACGCACCACTTGAGATATTTTTCTTTACTTCCGTTTCCCCCTTCTGGGAATACAAACTTTTAGAACACATATTTGCCCATAACTCTTGCGAAGCGGCAGGACACGGCTTAAAATGGACACCATGAAACTACGCACACTAGTTCTACTAATCGGGGGATTTAATCTTGGATGCCTACTACATAGTCAATGACCCCAACGATCCCATAGCAGTTAAAGCCACAGAAATCAGAAAGCAAGATTACCTGTTCTGGAGAGAGGTCAAGCCAGATCTAGAGGACGATTTCGACATCTCCTGCCACACACTTTCTACCCGGACGGGCTTAAGCGAGCGGCGCACGCGAGACATAACAATGGCCCTATATCGACTCGCAGAGCTGCCACTCACAAAAGCACTCCAGGAAACCTATTACTTCCTGGATTTCTCTCGTCTTATTACTATCGACGCCGTGCTGAGCAAGCTTGGCGACATCCCGACCGAGATACTCGAGCGGATAGACCAAGAGCTCGCGAGCTACCTGACCCCCACTAAGCCCGGCCAGGTACTGCCTTCGAATACGAATTTGCGGCGAAAACTAAATGGCCTCATCGCTGTAGAGGACCCAAACCCCAAAGAGGATACGGGGTCTGACACAGGGAACGACTCCTATTACACCTACCCCAGCTTCGGCGGAAAGGCCGGACTAGCAGTCGAATTCGATGAAGCAACCATGATAGCTATCGATGAACACGTCAGTAAGGCTGCCGAAGAGCATAATCTCACCAAAGCTGAAGCGCTAGCCAAGTTGATTCTGGGCGAAATAGAGTCGCGGACGAAAGTGGTTCTTCACATGTACAGAGCCCACGACCAGGAGGCGGCTCCCGCATTTATCCGGGGATTCGGGTGGGTAAGCCCAGAGACCGCTGACAGTCTGTGCCCCACCCAGACGCGAGACATGGATCGTGCCAAAGGAATGGAGAGCGAAAGCTACGTCACTCCCCCGCTCATTGGCGCCTACGTAGAAGGCCGCGATGGCGTGTGCCGATTCCCGGGCTGCAATCGCCCCGCAGAAAACTGTCAAAAGGACCACCGAATTGACCATGCAAAGGGAGGGAAAACTTCGGGAAGCAACTTGGCCTCACTGTGCCAGCACCATCACAACATCAAAACTGATGGTGGCGCCTTCTACATCATGGATCCACATACTGGGGACATAGTATGGCTCTTTGATGACGGTCGCTGGGAATACGATGAGCCCCAAGGACCGCTAGCGCCCAAGAACAAGAACTGGGCACTAACGGTGGGCCAAGCTATCGCCGCCCGGCGGGCGGCGGCAAAGGAAAGGAATGATAGCTAGACGGAGCGGGCTCGGGAAATGACCTCCGGCAGATGAGCCAAGACGTAGTCAACGTCCTCGTCCGAAGTGAGTCGGCCAAGAGTAAAGCGAAGAGAACCAATACCTTCCGCCTCACTTACGCCCATTGCTTCGAGGACATGAGACATGCGGTTTACGCCTGCGCTGCAAGCGCTGCCGGTAGAGGCCTCGATCTGCAAGGAATCCAGCAGCATGATGAGGCTATCGCCGTCAGCACCGGGGAAAGAGACGTGCAGGTGGGAAGGCAAGCACGGCTCAGCGGAATTGACCACCGCGTCATCAATGGTGGCGAGAATTCCGTCGCGCAGCTTATTGCGGAGAGCCGCAATTCGCTCGCCTTGGACGGCGATTTCGGAAACGGATTCCTCCAGCGCCGCAGCTAGACCGGAAGCGCTCGCGACGTCCACGGTGCCAGGGCGAATACCTCGCTCTTGGCCGCCACCGTAGGCAATCGGCTGGGGCGCAGGGCTGCGCTTGGCCAAAAGCAGACCGATGCCGCGGGGGCCGCCGAACTTGTGGGCGCTGGCGGCAAGGCTGGTGACCCCTAGCGAGGAAAAATTGATGGGGACTTTGCCAACAGCTTGGACCGCATCCACGTGCACGGGCGTGCCTGTCGCATTCGCTCGGGCTGCGATCTCTTCGATGGGCTGAATGGCGCCGGTTTCGTTGTTTGCCCACATGCAGGTAGCGACGTCGGCAAGCGTGTCTAGGACCGACAGATCTGCGATGTGCCCGGAACGGTCGACGGGAAGGATGTCGACGGCCGCTCCGGTTTTCTCCAGCTTAGAGACGGTGTCGCGCACGGCGGGGTGCTCGATATCGGTAGAAATAATGCGGTTTGTTTGCCCAGCCGCGTAGAGCCCCTGAATGGCGATATTGTCCGCCTCGGTGCCTGAAGAGGTGAAGATGACTTCGATGGGCTCGCAGCCGAGGAGGGAAGCCACCTTTTCGCGGGCATCATCCAGCACGGACCGAGCCTTGCGGCCGGAACCATACTGCGCGCCGGAGTTGAGGGAGCCGGCCGCCGCCACCCACGCGTCAATCGCGCTCTGGCGCATCGGCTGGGTAGCGGCATAGTCGAAGTAGTGCGGCATTACTGGCGCGCCTTCAGTTCCTCGGTCAGGGCCGGTGCGATTTCATGCAGGTCACCCACGACGCCGAGATCAGCGATCTGGAAGAACGGCTCATCCTGGTCTTGGTTGACCACCACAATGGTGCCGGAAGTCTGCATGCCAGAGGTGTGCTGGATAGCGCCAGAGATGCCCAAGCCGATGTAGAGGTCGGGCGAGACGGTAACACCGGTCTGGCCGATCTGATAGGCGGCGTCATAAAAGCCTTCATCGACGGCGTCGCGGGTGGCGCCGACTGCGGCTCCGAGGGCGTCGGCAAGCGGCTCGACGACGGCGCCGAACTCGTTGCCCACGCCACGGCCGCCGGCGACGACTGCCTTGGCCTCGGTAATTTCCGGTCGTGCGGACTTCTGTGCCGGAGTAAAGGAAGTTACCTTGACGTCTTTGCCCGTGGCGGCCGGCAACGGCATCGGCGCCGGCTGCGCCTCCACTTGCTGTGGCGCAGCCTCAACCGCGCCTGGGCGGAGGGTGTAGATCGGGCACTGGCCAGCGGCGGTGGAGGTGGTCTCATAAGAACCACCGAAAATACTCATCTTGGCGGAGCCATCAGCGGCGATGCCATTGACATTGACCAGCGCGCCAGAGGCGAGGCGAGCCGCGAGGCGGCCGGCAATCTCATTATTGGCCGGAGTTGCGGCCAGCACGATGGGCGCTGGGTTTGCAGCGCCAAGCGCATGCAGGGCATCGACCTCCGGGGTAAGGAACCGCTGGTCATAATCCTCGGCCGTTGCCTGAACTACCTGTGCGGCGCCGAGGGCGGCAAGGTCGGCATCGAACTTATCGGCCTGCTTGCCGACGACCACTGCGGACACCGTACCCAATTCCCGCGCGGCCGTAATCAGCTCGCCGGTAACGGGAAGGAGGTTGTCCGCGTCGTGCTCAACTAGTACGTAAACGTGCGACATATCTACTCCTAAATCAAGTTCTTTGCGGACAGGAAGTCAACGATCTTCTTCGCTGCGTCCTGCGGGTTGGGCTCCGAAATAACTTCGCCGGCGGTGCGCGGTGGGCGCTTCTCAGCGGCCGACACAGAGGTCGTCGGCGCAATAGCCTCGATGCCCAAATCAGCCAGGGTGAAGGTGGTGATTTCCGCCTTCTTAGCTGCCATAAGGCCCTTGAAGTTGGGGAATCGCGGCTTGTCGCTCTTATCGTTCACCGTAACGATCGCCGGCAGTGGCGCCTCGAGTTCCCAGGTACCGCGCGCATCATCGCGGGTGCCCTGCAGGGTGCCGTCAGCTAGCTCTACCTTGTGCAGGCCGGTAAGGGCCGGCAGCTGGCGGTATTCGGCGAGCAGGCCGGCAAGCAGGCCGGTGGAGGCGTCGGAAGCCTCGGCACCGGCGGTGATCAGCTGGACGTCGTCAAGCTTATTGAGCGCGGCATTGAGGGTCCACGCGGTCGATAGCGCGTCCGCTCCAGCCAGGGAGTCGTCAGAGACGAGCACGGCATCGTCGGCGCCCATGGCCAAAGCCTTACGCAGTGCCTCGTCGGCTTGGGCCGGCCCCATCGTCAGCGCTACGACCTTGTAGCCAGCATCGGGGTTATTGTCGCGCAGTCGCAGGGCTTGTTCCACGGAGTACTCATTAACCTCATCAATGACGTTATCCACGGAGGTGCGATCCAGGGTGTGGTCATCGTTCAAAGACTTGGTAGACCACGTATCCGGCACGTGTTTGACCAGAGCCACGATAGTTGGCATTGGGCACTCACCTTTCCGATATATTTATGTTGCGTAATTATCCTCGGACGATAATACTCGGGGTTGACACAGCAAGGCGATTCCCTGTGAGCCAATTCGCGTAATGATGACCGCAAAAGGTTTCTTTCCCTTCAGCTTCATCTTCTTCCGCAGCTGGTCAGGGTCCACTTCTACCCCGCGTACAAGGATTTCTAGGCTTCCCGCATCATAGGATTTAAGTACGGATTTTAATCTCTTTAGGGGTACTTTTTCTATGAATGGAAATCCCGAAGTCCCCTCCGGAATCCTCTCTCCTGTCAGGTATGCGATGCGCGGATCGATTTGATGCAGCCCTTCCCTGGCCGCGTAGTGCTGAACCAATCCCGCTCGCACGATGGCCCCATCCGGATCGATGAGGTAACTGCCAATGTCTCCGGCATCGGGTAGGTTGTCTGCGTGGTCATCGAGGACATCTAGCTTGCCTCCGCGAATCATTACCGCTCTTCGGCCGCTGCCAAGGCCTGGGGTATAAAGGCAGGCTTCTTTTACCCCGCCATCGACGCTCGCGACAGTAACGAGGCCGTCCCACTCGCTAAAATCAAGGCCAGGCGCGCACTTGATGGCCAGTTCCTTGTCGCGGTGCTTATCGACGACCTCCGGGAACGGTGGCACCAAATCCTCCGGCCGCGTGATCCGCCTGCCGCCGGCGCGGCGGGCCGGGTCTGCAAGGAGAACATCGGCCGTGGTAGTAGTCGTCAGCGCATCCGCGCGGAAAATCTTGGCGGAAGAGAGGTTGTGCCTCGCCATTCTTACCCGTGATTCATCCAGGTCTGAGCCAAAATAGTCGAGCGGAGAATTATAGCCTTCGGTGCCGATGGAACAGGTGACGTCGTGGACGCTGCGCACGCCCTGCTCGGCGAGGAATTTCGTCCGATACGCCGCCACTTCGAGGGGGGTTGCTTGCTGGGCGGAGTCTGCATCCATCAGCCAATCGTGCGGGAGCTTGCCGGAACTGCGGGCGGTTACCAGCTCCATGACCGCGCGGCCATACTCACCGAACTTAGCTTTGAGGATTTCGGTGTCTTTGAGCCGAGAAGCCTTGGTTAAGGTGAGGTCGAGGTGTGCTATTTCCTCTTGATGCTCGGCAAGGAAGTCAACTTCTGCGGGGGTATAACTCATATTCGGTCTAAAGGGGTGGTGGAGAAGAATTCGCGGTAACGGGGATCTTCGCGGGGATCCCCAATGACGGGGCGCAGGTCCGAAAAGGACGCATCCTCTAGGACCTCTTGTACGGAGGAATACTTGCTCAGCCTCTGCATCTGTGCCCACGTGGGGATGGCAAGGCGCACCAGCCCGGCGCGCCAGCCGTCCAGGATGAGCTGCGGGGAGAACCATCCGGCATCGTCTGCTTCATCGGTATCCCCATCGGGTTCTTGGCCGGAGGGCAACACCCCAACGAAGAAGAAGGTGTCGAACCACTGGCTCTTTCCCTTTCCTACCCAGCGCGCCCAGGGAAGGAGCATATCGGCGTCGACACGCATGCCGTTATTGCTGAGGAATTCGGTAAAGGAAATGGTGTGGTTTTCTAGTAGTTTTCGCTCTTTGTGATAGCGCCGCGCATTGGAGACAATGCCGTCCTCGCGGATGGCGAAAAGGGTGCCGGCCTCTTCGAAGAGCTCGCGGGCAGCGGCGAACACTAGGGCGTGGGCTTTGTACTTGGTCACGCCCATCCGGCGGGCCATGGAGATGACAGACTTTCCGGCCCACAGCTCGCCCGAGTCCCAGGAACGTGGTGGAAAGTCGCGCGGATCTACGCCGCCGCCGGGAAAGACTGAATGCCCCGGGTAGTTGTGCATGGTGTGGACGCGCTCTTGTACCCACACTTCAAGACCGTCAGCGCCATCCCGCAGGAGCAGGACGGTTGCCGCCAGGCGCCCACCGTGGAAGCCGGTGGTATCGCTGACGTCAATGGCATCGAGACGGTCATGAAAAGGATTGGTCATAGAGAAGCTCGGCGGGCGAAGTATCGCTGTCCAATGCGGTCCACCTGAATAGGCTGGTGGAAAGCGCGAGTCAGATTTTCGGAGGTGAGGACGGAATTAATCAGTCCTTTTGCCACAACTTTACCCTCATCCAACAGCATGGCGTGGGTGAAGCCATAGGGAATCTCCTCCACGTGGTGGGTGATCATGACAATCGCTGGGGCATCGGGGTCCATGGCTAGATTGCCAAGATATCCCACGAGGTCTTCGCGGCCTCCCAGGTCCATTCCGGCGGACGGCTCATCGAGGATGAGCAACTCCGGGTTAGACATGAGTGCGCGAGCGAGGACGACGCGCTTCTTTTCTCCCTCAGACAGGGTTCCCCAGGTGCGCTCTTTGAGGTGGGTGGCGCCAACTTGGGCCAAGATGTCATCCGCGCGGGAGAAATCCATGTCCTGGTATTCTTCCCGCCAGCGGCCTAGCACTGCGTAACCTGCGGAGACAACTAGATCGTCCACTCGCTCAGTGTCCGGGATACGCGATTGCACCGCCGCGGAGGAGATGCCGATAAGCGCGCGCAGATCGCGCATGTCGGTTTTGCCGATTTGCTCCCCCATCAAAAAGGCGGTGCCTTTCGAGGGGAACTCTTCGG
The DNA here is from genome assembly GCF_022347435.1 of Corynebacterium sp. ACRPE. Lineage (NCBI taxonomy): Bacteria > Bacillati > Actinomycetota > Actinomycetes > Mycobacteriales > Corynebacteriaceae > Corynebacterium > Corynebacterium sp. ACRPE. The sequence goes on from NZ_JAKRNA010000001.1 coordinate 64,270, forward strand.
CCGCGGCCATGCGCACCAGCGAGGTCTTGCCCGCGCCATTGGGGCCGATAATGACCCAGCGCTCATCGAGCTCTACTTGCCAGTCCACGGGTCCGACGAGGGTCTTGCCCCCGCGGCGCAGCTCGACGCCGCGAAAATCTACGAGCCAATCTTGATCAGTGGGAGTTACGTCGTTCACGCCTTCCATTGTGACTGATTTGTTCTTTGCCCGGTGAAATTGACACAGCTGCATTAGTCTTATGGGCATGACTTCTCGCCTTGGTATTGACGATGTCCGCCCGCTTATCTCCGCCGGTTCTGTAGCCTCCAAAGCCGTTGTAGGCGAGGTAATTCCTGTCACCGCCCTCGTCTGGCGCGAGGGCCACGATGCGGTCTCGGCAACCCTGTCTGCGTGGGCGGCACGGACCACGGCTACCTCCTCGGTCACCATGCAGGTTGATCCCGATGACCAGGATCGCGTGCACGGCGTATTTACCCCGGGCACCCAAGGCACCTGGTACTTCCGCGTCGATGCCTGGTCCGATCCCATCGCCACGTGGAAGAACGCGGTAACCAAGAAGATAGCGGCTGGGCAATCCGCTGCTGAGCTCGCCAATGACCTGCAGCATGGCGCAGATCTGTTTTCTCGCGCGGCTCTGCAAACCCCGTCGGATGTGGTGGAACCGCTCTTTGCGGCCGCTCGGGACTTGGAGGATGAGTCCTTGGACGTCGATAAGCGCGTGCAGGTAGCGCTCTCGGAGGAGGTAACAGGCATCCTGCACTCGCATCCCCTGCGCGACCTGCTGGTGGAGGGCGCAATCCATGAGGTATATGTGGAGCGCCCGGCCGCACTGTATAGCTCGTGGTACGAGCTCTTTCCTCGCTCCACGGGAGGCTGGGATGAAGAGGGAAATCCAGTCCACGGCACTTTTGCTACCACTGCCAAGGCACTGGAGCGGGTGGCCGATATGGGCTTCGATACAGTGTACTTTCCGCCTATCCATCCCATCGGCAAGGTGCACCGCAAGGGAAAGAATAATTCGGTCGTGGCCGAGCCCGGCGATGTGGGAAGCCCCTGGGCCATTCAGGACCACTCCACCACCCATCCGGATTTGGGCACAATGGAGGATTTCCAGAAACTAGTCACCCGCGCCCAGGAACTCGGGCTGGAAGTAGCACTCGATTTTGCTCTTCAAGCGTCGCCCGACCATCCGTGGGCGAAGAGCCACCCTGAATTTTTCACCGTACTTCCGGATGGCACCATCGCCTATGCCGAGAACCCGCCAAAGAAGTATCAGGATATTTATCCGCTTAATTTCGATAACGCTCCTGATGCCATCTACCACGAAATCTATGAAACCTTGATGATTTGGGTCGAAGCCGGAGTGAGTACGTTCCGCGTGGATAACCCGCACACCAAGCCGGCAAACTTTTGGGACTGGCTAATTACCCGCGTACATGCCACCCATCCGGATGTCATCTTCTTGGCCGAGGCCTTTACCCGCGCCCCTCGCCTCTTCGGTCTAGCGAAGGCAGGTTTTTCCCAGTCCTATACCTACTTCACCTGGCAAACCTCCAAGCACGAGCTCACCCAGTTTGGCCAAATGCACGTCGACCAAGCAGATATCTGCCGCCCTAACCTCTTTGTTAATACCCCGGATATCCTGCACGAATCCCTGCAGACCGGTGGTCGTGCCATGTTCGCCATTCGCGCTGTCCTAGCCGCGACCATGTCACCGCTGTGGGGCGTGTACTCCGGCTTCGAACTCTACGAGCACACCCCGGTAGCCCCAGGTTCTGAGGAATACCTCGACTCTGAGAAGTACGAACTACGCCCGCGCGATTTTGCGGCGGCGGCTGCCTCCGGAGATTCCCTTGAGTCCTATATCCGGCTGCTTAACCAGATCCGCCGCGATAATCCCGCTTTGCAGCAACTGCGCACCCTGCGGTTCCATGACACCGACAATGAAGCCATCATTGCCTATTCGAAGGCGGATCCGACCACCGGCAACGTAGTCCTCGTTGTGGTCAACCTGGATCCGCGCAATGCACAGGAAGCCACCGTCACGGTAGATATGCAGGCTATCGGCCGCCACCCCGGCGAGTCCTATACCGTCCAGGACACGATTACCGGCTCTGCCTACCATTGGTCCGAGCGCAACTTTGTGCGCCTAGAGCCGCTTCGCGACGTCGCCCATGTCTTCGTCCTTCCCCCTGCCGACCACGCCCTCCAGGAACAGCTCACCTGGCGCGGAGTAAGCGACTATCGCCCGTAAATATTCGCCCACCGGACCGCACTCGAACTAGGTACTCTGATTGTATGACTATCCCGGCCGCCGACCTCGCTCGCCTCAATGACTGCCGCCACCATGACCCGCACGGTTTCTACGGCTGGCACGAAGGTACCGTCCGCACCCGCCAACCAGGCGCTACCGAGGTGCAGCTGCACACTCCCACGCAGTCCGTGTCCATGGATTTGGTCGGCGATGACATCTGGGAGGCGGAAATCGGCGATAACTGCGATTACCGCCTAGAGATCACCTACCCCGAGGCCCCTACCCGCACCGTGGCCGATGGATACCACTTCCTTCCCACCGTCGGCTCGCTAGATCTGCACCTGATTGGGGAAGGCCGCCACGAGCGCCTCTGGGATGTCCTCGGCGCCAACCTGCGTTCCTATGACACCGAGATGGGTACCGTTTCCGGCGTCTCCTTTGCCGTGTGGGCTCCTAATGCCCAGGGAGTTGCCGTTGTGGGCGATTTCTGTGGCTGGAACCCCACCCAGTATCCGATGCGTTCTTTAGGATCTACCGGAGTATGGGAGGTTTTTGTTCCCGGTATCGGTGCTGGCGAGCACTATAAGTTCGCCATCTTTAGCCACGAGGGCCGCAAGGACAAGGCCGATCCCCTAGCTAAGCGCACCGCCTGCCCGCCGGAGACGGACTCTATCGTGGATTCCACCAGCTTCGCCTGGTCCGATTCCGCATGGATGGACAAACGCACCGGCAACCTCGATGTGCCCATGAGCGTCTATGAGGTTCACGTCGGCTCGTGGAAGGTTGGTGCCAACTACAACCGCTTGCGCGAGGAGCTCATCCCGTACCTCAAGGAGCACGGTTTCACCCACGTCGAGCTCTTGCCCGTGGCCGAGCATCCCTTCGGCGGATCCTGGGGCTACCAAGTCTCTGGCTACTACTCGCCTTCTGCGCGTTGGGGCTCGCCGGATGAATTCCGAGAGCTGGTCAATGCCCTGCACGAAAACGGCATCGGCGTCATCGTGGACTGGGTGCCGGCACACTTCCCCAAGGATGATTGGGCTCTTGGTCGCTTTGACGGCCAGGCTCTCTACGAGCACCCCGATCCCCGCCGCGGCGAACAAGCCGATTGGGGCACCTATGTCTTTGACTTCGGCCGCAATGAGGTCCGCAATTTCCTCGTGGCCAACGCCCTCTACTGGGCCGAAGAATTCCACATCGACGGCCTGCGCGTAGACGCCGTGGCTTCCATGCTCTACCTGGACTATTCCCGCGATGAGTGGCTGCCCAACCAATATGGCGGCCGCGAGAACCTTGAGGCCGTGCAATTCCTGCAGGAAACCAACGCCACCCTCAACCGCACGCATCCAGGCGTGCTCACCATCGCCGAGGAATCCACTTCCTGGCCGGGCGTTACCGCCCCCACCTCTGAAAACGGCCTAGGCTTTTCCCTGAAATGGAATATGGGCTGGATGAATGACACCTTGGAGTACTTCAAGCACGAGCCCATTCACCGTTCCTATCACCATGGCGAGCTCACCTTCTCCATGGTCTATGCCTACTCCGAGCGCTACGTACTGCCGTTTAGCCACGACGAAGTAGTTCACGGCAAGGGCTCGCTGTGGGAGCGCATGCCTGGCGACGACTGGAATAAGGCCGCCGGCCTCCGCGCCCTCTATGGCTACATGTTCTCCCACCCCGGCAAGAACCTGCTCTTCATGGGCCAGGAATTTGGCCAGACTACCGAGTGGGCCGAGGGGCATTCCGTGGACTGGGGCAACCTCGACGGTTGGGGTAGCGAATGGCACCAGGGCATCAAGCTCCTCGTGCGGGATATTAACCTCGTCTACCGCGATACCCCAGCGCTGTGGAGCCAGGATTTCAGCCAGGACGGCTTCCAATGGGTCAAGGCGGATGACTCGACCAATAACGTTCTGGGCTACGTCCGCTACGGCGCAGACGGCTCTGCCCTGCTCGCCGTGTGCAACCTTTCTGGTTCTTCTATCCCCAACTATGGCCTCTGGGTTCCACACGACGGCGAGTGGCAGATGGTGCTCAACACCGACGACGCCGTCTATGAAGGCGCCGGAAATCCACTTCCCCAGCGAGTCCGCGTGGAGAACAACTCCACGACCCTGCATCTGCCGGCCAATTCCGTGCAGTGGTATGTGTTGGAAGGCTAGTTCGCTACCGGTGCGCGCGCACGAACTCCGCCACACGGGCATCGATGTCATCGCGCAGCGCGTCCATGCGCTCTTCCCCTTCCAATCCGCGTAGCGATGGATCCTCAATGTCCCATCTCTGCGCTGGACCATCATAATCCGCATCGCCTACCACCACCACGTGGTCAACAGTTGCGGCAATCTGGGGATCCACGAGAGTGGGCGTACCCGACATCTCTACTCCCACCTTCGCCAGGGAAGCTTTCGCCTCTTTGTTGATTCCCTGCTTGACGTGCTCATCTGTAGTTTGCACGCCAGCAGAGTAAATATCCCAATCTGGTGCATGCTTGAGGGCGAGCGCCGCTGCCATTTGCGACTTGCCTCGGTTGGTATTGCAAAGAAAAAGCACTGAAGTCATGCTTTCCCATGCTACCCAAGCTAGTACAGGGCGCTCGCCAGCTTGGTGCGCGCCTCCAGGACGCGTGGGTCATTGCCCTCAAAGAGCCCAAAGAGCTCCAGCAGGCGCTCGCGTACGCGGGACTTCTCATCGCCGGCCGTTGTCTTCATCGTCTCGATGAGGCGATCAAAGGCCTTTTCTGGGGCTCCGGCTACCACCTCGGCGTCGGCAGCCCGCATTTGCTTATCGACGTCCCCCTTATCCCCCTCCGCGGCCGCAATCGGATCCTCGGTTTGGTTGGCGGGGTCGAGGCGCTTGAGCAAGACCGTGGTGTCACGCGCCTGCTTGATCTGCACATTATCGGGCTCAGATTCCAAGATGGAGTTGTAGACGTTGAGAGCGCCATCAAAGTCGCCGGCGTTCAAGAAGCTTTCTGCTTCCTGGAGCCGCGGATCCTCTTCTTCCTCCTGTGGCTGTTCCGATGCCTCATTGCCTTGCAAGCCCTTCAGCTGTGGACCAACATTCTGCACCAAGGTATCGACCCATTGCTTTAGGGCTTCTTTGGGTTGCGCGCCCTCAAAATTGGTCAGCGGCTGTCCAGCGCCCAAGGCCACGACTGTCGGCAGATTCTTAACGCCAAAGGCCTGCGCAACCTGCGGAGTAGCATCCGCATCCACGTAAGCAACCAAGAAGCTCAAGTTTCCTTGCGCGGCCAAATCCGCAAGGTCAGTCTTCAACTGCTCCGACTGGGTAGAGCGAGCAGTACCGATGAGGACCACGACCGGAACTTCCGTAGACCGGCGAACCACATCTTGGTCGAAGTTGGCCTCGGTTACCGCGAAGAAGGGTTGGATGCCGCCCGCATTTGCCTGCGGCGACTCCTGTGCCTTTTGCCGGGCCTCGGCTCGCGCCTTGACTTGGCTGAGGTCGAGCGCTCCTCCTACATAAGCATTATTTGGTGAAGTCATCTAGTCCTCCTTTGCAAGGCGGCGATTAACCGCATCTACCTTATCCGTTAGCTGGTTAGTTACGCCTTCGCGAATATCGGCCTTAACCACCAAAGAAGTGCGCGGGGAAACCGCACGCACTGCATCGGTGGCCTTCTTAATCGTGTCAAAGACCTCGTCCCATTCGCCTTCGAGCAAGGTGAACATGGCATTGGTCTCGTTGGGCAGGCCGGATTCGCGGACCACGCGCACGGCCTCGGACACAGCATCGGCCATTTCTTGGGAGTCATTATTGACCACCGCAGGGGCTACAGAAAATGCAACAATCATGCCCGCCAGTCTACCTACGCTCCCAGCAGTGGCTGCCAGTGCCGGCGATCGTCGCCCTGGCGGCCCACGTCCCACGGCCAGGCAACGATGTGTGCCACCCCGGGTGGGATGTTCTGGTTACACCCCGGGCACACGTAATACTTCTGGGCCCGAGCAGAACCGATATGCCGCATGACATAGGGTTCGCCGTGCGTCCAGCTTGGCCCCTCGACCGTTTGCGAGCCGAGGAAAGTTGAGCCGTCCTTAGGCAGGGATCGGATCTCTACGGGTTTGCGCCTATTTCGCCGTGGCATTAGAACAGCCGCAATTCATTCGACTCGAGCCCACGCAGCTCTTGGTAATCCAGTACGACGCACCGAATCCCGCGGTCCTCAGCCAAGGTACGTGCCTGCGGCTTGATTTCCTGGGCCGCGAATACACCGGACACAGGGGCGAGAAGCTCATCGCGGTTAAGCAGCTCCAGATACCGCGTCAGCTGCTCTACGCCATCGATGCCACCCCGGCGCTTTACCTCAATCGCCACATTATTGTTGTTTTCATCCTTCGCCATAATGTCTACGGGGCCGATGGCGGTGGGATATTCGCGGCGCACCAGGGTGTAGCGCTCGCCCAAGGTATCGATCTGATCTGCCAAGAGCTCTTGTAGGTGAGCCTCGACGCCATCCTTGACTAAGCCTGGATCCTCGCCCATGTCATAGGAGATTTCTTCATGAATCTCAGCAATGGTGATGCGCAACTGTTCGCCCTTAGGGTTTTCCACCAGCCACAAGACCTCGCCCGTATCTTCACCGTCGAGGTCCTCAATCGCGGACTCCTTCAGGGTGCACGGGGGTGTCATCCAGTTGAGCGGCTTATAAGCGCGGTCGTCGGCATGCACGGACACGGAACCGTCCGCTTTGACGATGAGCAGGCGGTCTGCCATCGGCAGGTGGGCATCCAAGCGGCCCACGTAATCTACTGAGCATCGGGCGATTACTAAACGCATGCTCTCTACCCTAGCGGGTGGGCCTATCGCTTGGATTGACGGGTAGCGCGCTCGCGCAATTGCCGGAAGTCAAAGCGCTGCTGGCGCTTGGATGGAGCGGCCTCGACCCACGCCCCGAAGGCCATGATGCCGTGGGCGTCGGAAGCCAGCTCATATTCTTTTCCCTTAGCCCGAAAGCGAACGACCTCGGTGGCAGCGGACATAAAAGAAGCCTCGTCATCATCAAGCGGGCGGGTGCTCACTACTTCGATGTCGAGGCGGTTGATGCGCAGATCGCAGCGCGGAGAGACAGAACGGAGCTTGAAATACTCCACAAACTCTCCTTCATAACGCAACGAACCATGGCGCCAGGAAAGGGAATTCTTAGCCGGAACTCGGCGCAGGAGGACTGAAGTACCGCGCGATCGCACGGTGAAAAAGCGAAGCGCAGCCAGAAAAATAACTAGCAGCAGGGCCACTCCAAGGGCCCACAGAAGCACTGCAACCACCGTTGAATTCATGGGCCTTTTCACGCCATCCTCGCTCTGTGGGGAAACTGATTCTTTGGATTGTAGCGCCTTGAAGGGCCTACACGCCAATAAGAAAAGGCAAAGAAAAACGAAGAAGGCGCACCGGCTATAAACCGATGCGCCTTAAGAGAGCAGGAAGGGCGGCTATTGCTGCCCTCTCCTACCAATCCAAGGTATTAAGCCTTGGCGCGGCGAACTGCACGCTGTGCGGCCTCGCCACGGGACTTGGTGAGCTCGTGCTCAGAAGCGAAAGCATTCTGAGCCTTCTCCTCATCCACCTCATCGGACCAGATGGCCCAATCAGCGAGGACGGTGATCTTGTCCTGGGTAACGGAGAGGAAACCACCCTGCACGGCGGCGACGCGGCGCTCGCCGTCCACTGGGTGGATGGTCACCACGCCATTATCGATCAGCTGACCGATCATTGGCTCGTGACCGGGAAGCACGCCGATCTCACCCTCGGTGGTCTCAGCCGTGACCATGGAGGCCTGTCCAGACCACAGCAGGCGCTCGACGGAAACCAATTCGGCGGTGATGTCAGCCATGTGCCTCTCCCTACTTCTCGTTCAACTTCTTGTATGCAGCCTCGACGTCGTCCAAGCCACCCAAGCCGTTGAAGGCCTGCTCTGGGTAGTGGTCAAACTCGCCATCGCAGATGCGCTCGAAGGCATCGATGGTCTCAGACAGCGGCACGTAGGAGCCCGGCAGGCCGGTGAACTTCTGTGCGACGAAGAAGTTCTGGCCCAAGAAGCGCTCGATACGGCGGGCACGCTGAACGGTGACCTTATCTTCCTCAGACAGCTCGTCCATACCAAGGATGGCGATGATGTCCTGGAGCTCCTTGTTCTTCTGCAGAATACCGATGACGCGCTGTGCAACCTCGTAGTGCTTCTCGCCAACGATACCCGGCTCGAGGATACGAGAGGTAGAGGTCAGCGGGTTCACTGCTGGGTAAATACCCTTGGAAGCAATAGCACGGTCCAGCTCGGTAGTGGCGTCCAAGTGAGCGAACGTCGTTGCCGGGGCCGGGTCGGTGTAGTCATCGGCAGGAACGTAAACGGCCTGCAGGGACGTAATGGAACGGCCCTTGGTCGAGGTAATGCGCTCCTGCAGAACACCCATCTCATCTGCCAGGGTTGGCTGGTAGCCCACGGCGGAAGGCATACGACCCAGCAGGGTCGAAACCTCAGAGCCGGCCTGGGTGAAGCGGAAGATGTTGTCGATGAACAGCAGCACGTCCTGGTTCTGCACATCGCGGAAGTACTCCGCCATGGTCAGGCCGGACAGAGCCACGCGCATACGGACTCCTGGCGGCTCATCCATCTGGCCGAAGACAAGTGCGGTATCTTGCAGCACGCCCATCTCTTCCATCTCCAGGAAGAGGTCGGTGCCCTCACGGGTACGCTCGCCGACGCCGGCGAAGACGGAGGTACCGGAGAACTCACGGGCGATACGGGTAATCATCTCCTGAATGAGAACGGTTTTACCCACACCTGCGCCGCCGAAGAGGCCAATCTTGCCGCCCTTAACGTACGGGGTCAGCAGGTCAATGACCTTAATGCCGGTCTCCAGAATCTCGGTCTTACCCTCGAGCTGGTCGAACGCTGGCGGTTCGCGGTGGATGCCCCACTGCTCACCATCGCGGCCGAGGCCCGGCTCGTCGAGGCAGTCACCGAGGGCGTTGAAGACGTGGCCCTTGACGACGTCGCCGACCGGCACGGAAATTGGCTTTCCGGAGTCGATGACCTCGGCACCGCGGACGAGGCCGTCGGTCGGTGCCATGGAGACGGTACGGACAAGGTTGTCACCGAGGTGCTGAGCGACCTCGAGGGTGACGGTCTTTGCAACAGCTTCGAGCTTAATGTCGACGTGCAGTGCGTTGTACAGGGCCGGCAGTGCCTCACGTGGGAATTCCACGTCCACAACCGGACCGATGACGCGCACGACACGACCGGCGACTGCCGAAGACTGTGCATTCTGCTCTTGCAGAGCTGTAGTCATAATCTAGTCACTTTCTGCGCTGTCAGATAGCGCGCCAGCGCCACCGACGATCTCTGAAATTTCCTGGGTAATCTGTGCCTGACGGGCCTGGTTAGCCACGCGAGAGAGGTCCTCGACCATCTCGGTTGCGTTGTCAGTAGCAGACTTCATAGCTGTACGGCGTGCAGCGGACTCGGAAGCGGAAGCCTCCAAGAACATAGCAAACAGGATACGCGAGACGTACTGCGGAAGCAGGGCTTCCATGAGCGTATCTGCGTCTGGCTCGAACTCGAATCCTGCGGCAACGTCGTCCGCAGACTCGGAGTCAGTCAGAGCGGAGTCACCGAGGTGGTACTCCTCATCCTGAATAACCGGCTGAACTGGCAACAGCTGCTGAGCACGCGCGGTCTGGGTCAGCATGGACTCAAACTCGGTGTAGACAACGTGTACCTGGTCAAAGCCACGTACACCGGCGCCCTCACCCTGCGCATGCAGGCCGTCGCGGCCCTTGGTAGTGCCATGGGAACCAGCAATAAAGCCATCAATCAAGTGACGGCGCACATCGTGGGTGGTCTCCCAGGTTGGATCCTGAGAGAAACCGCCCCAGCTGCCAACTACCTCGTCCTCGCGGAACTTGTAGTGGCCGATGCCCTTATTACCGGTAACGTAGCGAACTACCTCGTAGCCCTTGCTTTCCAGGAGAGCTTGCAGCTGTGCAGCCTTCTTGAAGACGTTGTTGTTATAGCCACCGCACATACCGCGGTCAGAAGTGACCACGAGGATGGCGGCGACGTTTCCGTCTTCACGCTCACGCAGCATGTCATGCTCCAATGTAGAGGCGGCAGCCAGCTTGTTCATCATGCTGGTCATCTCAGCCGCGTACGGCTGAGAGGCCTCTACCCTAGCCTGCGCCTTGGTAATGCGCGAGGTAGCAATGAGCTCCTGGGCCTTGGTGATCTTCTTAGTCGAATTGACGGACCGGATGCGGTCACGTAGTTCGCGAAGATTAGCCATCGTTTCTCCTCCCTTCTTTAATCTAGACGGTTAGTTGTGAGTTCTGAACTCTACTTAGCCGTCTTGCGGGAGACGTTGAGCTCGGTGTTCTTTACGTCGCTTTCATCCAAAGGCTCTACCGGCGCCTCGGAGCCCAAGTTGTGGCCCTCGGAGGTGCGGAAGGTCGGCTGGAAGTCCTTAGCTGCCGCAACCAATGCGTCCTTGGACTCATCGGTCAGCGGCTTGCCGCCGGAAATCTGCTCAAAGACCTCTGGGGTATTGGCGTTGAGGTACTCGTGTACCTCGTCCTCGAAGCGGCGGACGTCTTCAACGGGAACGACGTCGAAGATGCCAGCCTCGGCGAGGTAGATGGACACCATCTGGTACTCCACTGGCTGCGGGGAGGACTCCGACTGCTTGAGCAGCTCGACCAGACGGGAACCGCGCTCCAGCTGAGCCTTGGAAGCAGCATCCAGGTCAGATGCGAATGCCGCGAAGGCCTGCAGGTCACGGTAGGAAGCGAGGTCCAGACGCAGGTTACCTGCGACCTTCTTCATGCCCTTGGTCTGTGCAGCGCCACCGACACGGGAGACGGAAACACCGACGTTAATAGCCGGGCGAACGCCCTGGTTGAACAGGTCGGACTCCAAGAATACCTGGCCGTCAGTAATGGAAATGACGTTGGTCGGAATGAAGGCGCCGACGTCGTTTGCCTTGGTCTCGATGATCGGCAGGGCGGTCATGGAGCCAGCACCCATGTCGTCGGAAAGCTTTGCAGCACGCTCCAGCAGGCGGGAGTGCAGGTAGAACACATCGCCTGGGTATGCCTCGCGTCCCGGCGGACGGCGCAGCAGCAAGGAAATGGCACGGTAGGCCTCAGCCTGCTTGGTCAGATCATCGTAGATAACCAGGACGTGGTTGCCCTGGTACATCCAGTGCTGACCCAGCGCTGCACCGGAGAACGGTGCCAGCCACTTGAAGCCGGCGGAATCGGAAGCCGGTGCAGCCACGATGGTGGTGTAATCCAGTGCGCCGTGCTCCTCAAGGGTGCGGCGCACGCCGGCGATGGTCGAGCCCTTCTGGCCGATAGCGACGTAGATGCAGCGTACCTGCTTGTCCTTGTCGCCGGACTCCCAGTTAGCCTTCTGGTTCAAAATGGTATCGATGCAGACCGCGGTCTTACCGGTCTTACGGTCACCGATGACCAGCTGGCGCTGGCCGCGGCCGATCGGGGTCATTGCGTCGATAGCCTTGATGCCGGTCTGCATTGGCTCTTCAACCGGCTGGCGCTGCAGCACGGACGGTGCCTGCAGCTCGAGGACACGCTCCTCTTCAGCGTTGATTGGGCCCATGCCGTCAATCGGCTGACCCAATGGGTTAATTACGCGGCCGAGGAATTCCTCGCCCACTGGGATGGAGAGAACCTCGCCGGTCCTCTTAACCTCGTCGCCCTCCTTGAGGGACTCGAAGTTACCCAGGACCACGACACCGATGGAGTTGGTGTCGAGGTTCTGTGCGACGCCAATAACGCCGCCTGGGAACTCGAGCAGCTCATTCGCCATAACGGATGGCAGGCCAGAAACCTGCGCAATACCGTCAGCTGCCGAAATGACCACGCCGACCTCCTCACGGGAGGCCTCCGCGGAGTAGCTCGAGGTGTAGTTCGCAATCGCACTACGGATCTCGTCGGAGGAGATCGTCAGCTCCGCCATGTTCTTCCTGCTCTCGGTAGTATCTTCCAGCACTTACTTAAATCGTTTCTGTCGTTTCGGCTACGCCATCTGGGCACGCAGGCGGGCAATCTTGCCTGCCGTGGAGCCATCAATGACTTCATCGCCGACGCGGATGCGCATGCCACCGAGGAGGCTGGTGTCAACCTCAGAGTGAATGGACATCGCACGACCATAAATTTTGCCCAGCTTCTCAGCGAGTACTGCTTGCTGGCCTTCGTTTAGTTCACCCGCTACGGTAACGCGCGCAATGGTGCGGTCCTGCAGGTCAGCTGCAGTATCGGCCAGTGCGGCTACGTCATCGATCGGGTTCTGCTCTGGGCGGGAGATGGCCTGAAGCACGAGGGCCTCAGTAAACATCGTGACCTTGCCGTAGAGCACGTTTGCCAGCAATCCGCGCTTGCGGGCGGAATCAGCAGTTCGGTCGGAAAGCAGCTGGGTGAGCTCGCCCTCACGGTCAAGGATCTGGGACAGGCGGAAGAGCTCGTCTTCTACCTGGCCCAGCTGACCCTGCGCTTCAGCACCGCGCAGCAGTGCGCGGCGGCCCAGGGACACCAAGCCCTTGACAAAGTCCTTCGGGGTGGACCACTGTGCGGCCGCAGCTTCCTGGATGATACGCAGTGCGCCACCGGAAATCTTGGAGCCGAACAGGGTCTCTGCCAGGGACTTGCGTGCCTCGCTCGGGGCGGCGATATCGGTGAATGCGACGCGCAACTCGCGGTCTGCATCCAAGACATCGACAACCTCGAAGATATCCAGGCCCGCCTGTGCAGCGGTGGCGACATTGTTATCGCCTGCCAGGATCTCGTCCAAGCGGGTTTGTGAGGTTGCGAGTGCTTCGCGGCTAGCTGCCTTCATAGTTGCCTACTTTCCGGCCGGTGCCACAGAGTCGAGCTCGGACAAGAAGCCATCAATGGTGGAGGACTTCTTAGAGGCGTCGGAAAGCTCGCCGCCCAGAATCTTCTCCGCCAGGTTGATGGAGTTCTGGCCCATTTCGGAACGCAGCTCAGTAACAACCTGCGAGCGGGAAGCCTCCAGCTGCTTCTCGCCATTGGCGACGATGCGACGGGACTCTTCTTCCGCGTTGGTCTTAGCCTCGGCCTCAATCTGCTTACCGCGCTCGCGCGCCTGCTCGCGGATCTCGGCTGCCTCTGCACGGGCGTCGGCCAGCTGAGCATTGTACTTTTCCAGAGCAGCCTTAGCCTCGGCCTGCTGGGCCTTGGCACGCTTCAAGCCGCCCTCGATCCGGTCTTCACGCTCCTGCAGCATCTGGCTGTACTTCGGAAGAACGAACTTCGCGAAAATCAGCAAGATGATGGCGAACGGAATGATTGACCAGACTAAGTCGTACATCTTGGGCAGGAGGATGGAGTTGCCGCTCTCCCACGGCAGGTGCTCACTTCCTTCTGCTGCAAGGTAGTAAATGACGTTGTTCATGGGTCTCCGTTCTTAAAGTTCGATTTACTTGTGTAAAGCGTTCTTTAGAACAGGAAGCCTGCAACGAGGCCGATGAGGGCCAGTGCCTCAACGAAGGCGATACCCAGGAACATGGTGGTACGCAGCTGGCCGGCCATCTCAGGCTGGCGTGCCATGCCCTCAACGGTCTTGCCAACGAGGATGCCGATGCCCAGGCCCGGGCCGATGGTGGCCAGGCCGTAGCCGAGGGACTGAAGGCCGTCGAAGGAGGTGGTTGCTGCGTCCTGAGCCAGGATGATCTCGTTCATGTGAAAGTCGTTCCCTTTCAATGTATATCCCGCGGGAGTGTCCTGCGGGGCGGTGTTGGTTTGATTTTGGGGTATTTAGTTAACCGCGAGGTTCGCGTTGTTGTTAGTGCGAATCTGCATGCAACGACAATTCGATGTATACCGCCGTCAGCAGGGCAAAGATGTATGCCTGCAGGAAGATGACGATAAGCTCGTAAAGCGTGAACAGAACCGCTGCGACCAGGGTCAAGCCACCCACTGCGGTCCAGGCGTTGAACTGGAAGAAGAAGAAGTTCGTAGCCGAGTACAACAGGACCAAAATGAGGTGACCAGCCAGGAAGTTCGCCATAAGACGAAGAGCCAAGGTGACTGGGCGCATAACAAACGTAGAGAAAGCCTCAATCGGCACGACAAGAATGTGCAAGGCCGGCGGCAGGTTAGGAATAACCACCGAGGACTTGATGAACTTGCCAAAGCCATAGCGCTTAGCGCCGGCGTAAATCATGGCGATATACGCGACAGCGGCCAAGACGATTGGCATACCGATACGGGCGTTCGGAGAAATGTTCAGGCCCGGCACAATAGTTGTGAAGTTCCAGAACAAAACTGCAAAGAAGATAGAGGCCAAAAGTGGAAGGAAGCGACGTCCTTCCTTCTTGCCCAAGATGTCTTCTGCGATCTGAACTCGCACGAAGTCAATCGCATGCTCGCCTACGTTTTGAATTCCTTTAGGAACCAGCTTGGGGTTCCTGAAGGCGACAACAAATAGGAGCACCAGCACGGCCGCCATCAGAAGGCGAACGAGCATGATGCGATCCAAAGCGAACCAACCGTTGGCAAAATCGCTCAACCAGAGGTCAACGACTCCGCCATCATCGGTTACGTGCCCCGGGAAAAATTCTGGGTCCAGTTCGGGTGCGTGGAAGCTACCCTTCATGGCCAATGTTGTAACGCTCAGCGTTCTCTCCCGTGTTCGGGCCACACAGCTTGTCGAAGGCCGTGTGGTGCGATGGACGTCTCAAACTCTCTGCCTCACACACGGACTCCGTCGCACATCAGCGTGCGCAAGACAGGGATTCACCGCTGCGAAAGCCAGCTTTTGTGCTAGCCCGCGGTAACCCGAAGAAAAGCGTATCAGTTAGATCAAGAGTTTTCGCACGTGGGGGGCCACTAACGCCCCTAGTTTCACCACTGCGGGCTCAATTCCGCCACAAATTCACAACAAAAAGGCCACATTCTGCCTAAATCCTGCTACGTGGAGTTCATCACACTTGCCTATTTCCCCACCTTGACGGGGGTAACCACAACAGAAACGATTGCATGCACGCAAAGCAAAAGGGCCCACCACCTTTCCTTCCAGAAAAGCGGTGGGCCCTTTAGGAGGCCTCTTCCCTACTACGAGACGTAGGTGACGCGCGAGGTAACTACTGCCCACACCTCCGTGCCCAAGGTGGCAAAAAGTGCCAGCATGACGGTTACGAACAGCGCCATGGTGTCATAGAAATCCATATCTCGGATTACGAGAAGCACCATGACCAAGACGATGACCTTGAGCAGCCAACCGCCCAGCACCACGGCCATGGTGTTGGCAGGAGTGGTATTGGCGGTTAGCAATACCGACAAGGCGGTGAACAAGACGAAGCCGCCACCGATAGCGGCACCGACCAGGACTCCCCAAATGCCGGGGAGACCACTGATACCGCCCCAGACGGCTAAGGAGACCACCGTAATAACCAGCAGGGCAAGACCACCCAGCTTGACCGCCCTTTGCATGGGACGGCGGTGGTCATCAAATTCCGAGGGTTGCGTAGTCGCTTGTGCTTCACTCACGGCTACACACCCTACCTCACGAGGGCTCAGATTCCTTCACCACGACGGTCTCTCGCGCGGCAGGCCCAATCTTTCCTTGGCGCAAAGGCACGAGGGTCGCCGCGAACGCGAGGAGCAAGGCAACGATGGTGACGCCAATGGCCACCGGCGCGGGCACGATGGAAAAGGACACCGCGCCGAAGGCTACGGCGGAGACCCACAGGTAAAGAACCAGCACGGTCCGGCGGTGGGTATGGCCGAGCGAGAGTAGGCGGTGATGGATGTGCGCCTTATCCGCAGAAAACGGTGAGCGGCCCTGGGACAGACGGCGAATGACGGCCCAGACAAGGTCTAGGACTGGAATAAACACCGCTGCGGCCACCACGATGATGGGCGACATCAAGGCGACAATGTCCACCGTGCCGTAAAGCGACATGTTGATCTTGCCAGACGCGGAAGTCGAGGCCGCAGCGAGCAAGAGACCAATAAGCATCGAGCCAGAATCGCCCATGAAGATGCGCGACGGTTCGAAGTTATGCGGCAAGAATCCAGCGCACATTCCCACCAAGGCAGCGCTGATGATGGCCGGTGGGTAGGCCGAGACTGCACCGCCCTGGTCATGGAGAACGGTCAAGGAAAAGACCAGAATTGCCCCGCCCGCAATCATGCCAAGGCCTGCCGCTAGGCCATCGAGTCCGTCGACAAAGTTGATGGCATTGATCAGCAGAACGGTAAAGAATGCGGTAAGCAGGGTGCTTTGCAATTGGTCCAGGACGACCGTGGTGCCGCCGCCAAAGGGGATGAAAAGCAGCGTCCAGGTAAGCCCCAGCCCGCTCATCAAGGTGGCCGCGAAGAGCTGGCCAAAAAGCTTCACTATGGCACTGAGTTCCACCAGGTCATCGACCACTCCGACAAGCACGAGCGCCAGGGCCGCCCACAACACCGCATTCATCTCCGGAGTGACGGGCATAAAGCCCCGAGTCAAGGCTGGAAGCTGGGCCGCGAGGAATATCGCCGCCGCGAAGCCGGTAAACATGGCTACCCCACCCATGCGCGGGGTGGGCTGCGTGTGGGCGTCGCGCAGGCGAATCTCCGCCACCCGGCCGGTGCGCACCAAAAAGGAGCGCACCACACCGGTGGTGAGATACGTAAATGCTGCTGCAACGAGGATGACGAGGGCCAGCTCGCGCAGCGGGACACCACTGCCGCTCACGCGAATTCCCCCTTAAGCCTGTGGGCGGGTGCGCAGGGTCTGCGCGTCGACGCCGATAACCTCGCCGATTTCCTCGGCCGAAAGCGCGCCTTCGCGCAGGAGGTATGGGCGCTCACCGGAGAGGTCAATGATGGTCGAGGGCTTGCCGACGGCCGTCTCTCCCCCATCCAAGTAAACCGTCACGGCTTTACCTAGCTGCTGCTTGGCCATAAGCGCCGTGGTTGGTGGCTGATGGCCAGAAATATTGGCGGAGGAGACTGCCATGGGGCCAACCTCGCGCAGCAACTCGATGGCGATGGGATGCAAAGGCATGCGCAGCATCACGGTGCCGCGGGTATCGCCGAGGTTCCACGGCAGGGACGGCGCTTGCGGGACGACGATGGACAGGCCACCGGGCCAGAAGGCCTCCACCAAGTCACGCGCGGTATCCGTATAGGAAGCGACCAGACCGCGAACGGTATCCCAGGAACCCACCAAAACCGGCACCGGCATATCCGGGCCACGCTGCTTGGTGGCCAAGAGGTTGGCTACGGCATCATTATCAAAGGCATCGCAGCCGAGTCCGTAGAGCGTATCGGTGGGCATGACCACAAGGCGGCCAGATTGCGCAGCCTTGACCGCAATGTTCATGCCCTCTTCGCGCTCGGCATCATCGGCGCAGTTAAAAATCTTTCCTTGCATAATCTTTTCCCCTTCTTGCCCTCAATGGTGTCTTAGTCTACCCCGCGCACCGCAGTGGCAAAGCGGGGCGTTCCCGTCAGGTCCTGCAGCGCGGCGATCTGTTCAAAGCCGCCGTGTCGGGCCAATGCGGCTTGGACGGCCTCGCTCGTGGAGTCATCGTGTTCGATGGCTAGCTTGCCGCCCGGGCGCACAAGTCGCGCAATGGTCGGGATAAGGCCGGTGATGACCCCCATCCCATCCGCTCCGGCAAAAACCGCGTTATGCGGGTCATGATAGACCTCGGGATCAAGATCCGGGGTCTCCGGCACGTAGGGCGGGTTGGTCACGAGTAGGTCCACGGTCCCATTCCATTCCGCCAAAGTATCGTCGGCCGTGGCGTCAGCCTGGATGACCTCTACCCCGGTGTTACGGGCATTGGCTTGGGTGTAGGCGAGGGCGGCGTCGGCAAGCTCCACTGCCTTCACTTGCGCCTCCGGTAGATAGTGGTGCAGGTAGAGCGCTAGCGCGCCCGTGCCGGTGCACAGATCTACCAGCCGCGGGCCATCTGCGTTGCGCACAGCCCAGTCCGCCATCACCTCGGTTTCCGGCCGCGGGATAAACACGCCTGGGCCCACCTTGAGCTCCAGCGGGCCGAACCAGGCGCTGCCTAGTACGTACTGCAAAGGCTCGCGGGCCTCCCGGCGGCGCAGCAGCTCAGCAAAAGCCACGTCGAAGCCGGGCATAGGAGACTGATCGAGCGGGATATCCATGTGGCCGCAGTGGATGAGGCGCGCGGCCATGATGCGTGCATCCCATTCAGGGCTGGCTACCCCGGCAGCACGAAGGCGCTGCACCCCGCGGCGCAGCGCCTGTCCATACGTGTTTTCCACGCTGGTTTAACCCTCGGCTTCGAGGCGCTCGGCGCGCTCTTGGTCCTGCAGAGCCTTAATAAGGTCATGCATGTCACCGTTCAGCACGGAGTCCAAGTTATTGGCCTTGTAACCAATGCGGTGATCCGTGATGCGGTTTTCCGGCCAGTTATAGGTGCGGATGCGCTCGGAACGGTCCATGGTGCGCACCTGGGAGGCGCGCTGCTCGCCGGCCTCAGCCTCGCGGGCCTCGCGCTCCATTTGATCCAGACGGGCCTGCAGAACCTGCAGCGCACGCGCCTTATTCTGAATCTGGGAACGCTCCTTCTGACAGGTCACGATGAGCCCGGTGGGCAGGTGGGTAATACGCACCGCGGAGTCGGTGGTGTTCACGCCCTGACCGCCCTTACCGGAAGAGCGGTAGACGTCGACGCGAATATCCTTGTCATCGATATTGACGGACTCGACCTCTTCCGGCTCCGGGTAGACCAGCACGCCGGCGGCAGAGGTCTGGATGCGGCCCTGGGACTCAGTGACCGGAACGCGCTGTACGCGGTGCACGCCGCCCTCAAACTTGAATACGGACCATGCACCATCGCGCGACGGGGACTTGGAGCGGAAGGAAATCGTCATATCCTTCACCCCGCCCAAATCGGACTCATTGAGGCCCAAGACCTCCCAATTAAAGCCCGTCTTATCCGCATAGCGCTCATACATGCGGGCCAAGTCGCCGGCAAAGAGGGCTGCTTCTTCGCCGCCCGCGCCGGCCTTGATTTCCATAATGATGTCCTCGGAATCCTGCTCATCACGCGGCGCGAGCAGATCAGCGAGCTTTTCTTCCAAGTTCTCCACGGACTTTTCTAGCCGGTCCGCTTCTTCCTGGAAGTCATGATCCTCGTAGGCCATCTCCTTGGCATCAGCGAGATCCTCGCGCGCCTGGGTCAGCTCATCATTGACCATGATGATGGGGCGCAGCTCCGCGTAGCGCTTGGAGAGCTTGCGGAATTGCTTCTGGTCGCCGGCTACTTCCGGATCGGCCATCTGCATCTCAATGCCCTGGTACTCGGACACGATGTCATCAACGAGTGAAACCTGATTAGACATAATCTTCTTCATCCTTATCCGCAGCCATCGGGGCCGAGGAGGCCACCTGCATCAAGAACTCGCCGTTGGAGCGGGTCTTCTTCAGCTGCTTAATGAGCAGGTCAATGGCCTGGTGGGAATCCAGGGCGGAGAGGATGCGACGCAGCTTGGTCATGATGCGTGCCTCCTCTGGAACGAGCAGCAGCTCGTCCTTACGGGTGCCGGACGGGTTGACGTCCACGGCCGGGAAGACGCGGCGCTCAGAGATGCCACGATCCAGCTTCAGCTCGGCGTTGCCCGTGCCCTTGAACTCCTCGAAGATGACGGTATCGCCGGTAGAGCCGGTCTCCACCATGGCGGTGGCGATAATCGTCAGCGAACCACCCTCTTCTATATTGCGGGCGGCACCCAGGAAGCGCTTTGGCGGGTAGAGCGCATTGGAGTCCACACCGCCGGAAAGAATGCGGCCAGAAGCCGGGGAGGAATTGTTATAAGCGCGGCCCAGGCGGGTGATGGAGTCCAGCAGAACAACGACGTCCTTGCCCTGCTCCACCAGGCGCTTGGCGCGCTCGATAGCCAGCTCCGCCACGGAGGTGTGCTCTGATGGCGGGCGGTCAAAGGTGGAGGCAATAACCTCACCGTTGACGGAGCGCTGCATGTCCGTAACTTCCTCAGGGCGCTCGTCTACGAGGACGACCATGAGGTAGCACTCCGGGTTATTGGTAGAAATCGCATTAGCGATATTCTGCAAAATCGTCGTCTTACCGGCCTTTGGCGGGGAGACGATAAGCGCGCGCTGACCCTTACCAATCGGCATGATGAGGTCAATGACGCGGGTGGTGAGGATCTTCGGATCCGTTTCCAAACGGAGGCGCTTATTCGGGTACAGCGGGGTGAGCTTATTAAAGTGCGGGCGCTGCTTTGCGCCTTCCGGATCGATGCCGTTGACGGTATCGACCTGTACCAGCTGGTTGTACTTGCGGCGGTTGCGGCCATTGCCGTGCGTATGCGTCGGGCCGGAGACCTTGACCTGTCCGGTGATGGCGTCACCAGAGCGCAGGCCCAGGCGTCGGACGATGCCGTTGTTCACGAAGACGTCGGAAGCCGCGGCACGGTAGCCCGTGGTGCGCAGGAAGGCGACATTATTGTCTACGACGTCCAAGATGCCGCCTACGGCCTGCAGCTCATCGCCCTCGCGGACCTGCAAATCGTTGCCGCCGTTATTGTCATTGTTATTTCCGCGGCCGCGGCGGTTGCGGCGGTTGCGGCGCCCACGGCGATTGCCGCGCTCGTGGTGATTGTTGTCCTCATGGCGGTTGCCGCGCTGCTTATTATCGCCGCGGTCATTCTTCTCGCCCTGATTATCGGAGCCGTCCTGGGAGTTATTGTCGCGGTTGTCTTTAGTGCCGCCCTGCTCCTCGTTGCGGTTGCGCTCTTCGCGCTCTTGGCGTTCCTGGCGCTCCTGACGCTCTTGGCGGCGGGCGCGGTTGCGGCGAGCGCGGCGGGCCTGGGAGCGCGACTCATAGCGCTGCTCCTCGCCAGAGCCCTGCTGGCGATTATCCTTCTTCTCGCTGGATTCTTCCTGCTTTTCCGCCTTATGCGGCGCTTCATCCTGCGCCTTATTGCGCGGCTTATCTGCCTTGTCCGCCTTTTCTACCTGAGCGGCCTTTTCCACCTTGGCCTTCGCCTTAGGCGGAACCTGTCCGGTCTTGATGGCGGTGATGAGATCCCCCTTGCGCAGGGCAGAGACACCACGTAGGCCGCGCTCTGCGGCCATTTTGCGCAATTCCGGCAGCTTCAGGGATGCAAGATCCTGTGCTGCGGTGTTGTCCGTTTCGCTCACGGATATCCTTTCGTTGCTTGACCAGGTCCGATTATGCGGGAGCCGCCGCAGCCTATGCTCGCGGCGTTGCACTGGAAGCCAATGTGTATTTTTCTAGGACTTCTCGCCCTCGTGCCAAGGCGCATGTGCGTCCTGCCGGGCAATAAGTATGAGGCCTCTTCCGTGTCCTCGAGGAGACTTCGCACAGCTAGTGCGCGAACCGGAAGAAATCAAGAAACGACTGCGGGCAAAAATACTTCTCTGGGCCCGAATGCATAGGAAAGGGGAGCTAAAACTTTCCGGTTTCCTACCAGTCGCGAACAAGTATAACGCATAGGGCGCAACGCCCGCACCATGACACCGCTACAGTAGAGGCATGCTTTCCACGATGATGGATATCCCCCTCTCCCTGACCCGCATTTTGGAATACGGTGCCTCAGTACACGGGGACACCACGGTTACCACCTGGCACGGTGAGGGCACCGGCTCGGAATTCGATCCGGCCGAGGAAGTTACCTTCCGCGATATCGCCGCCCGCGCCGCCGCGTTCGCCCACGCCATTCACGATGAATTGGGTATCACCAGCGATGAGCGCGTGGGCAGCTTTATGTGGAATTGCGCCGAACACTTGGAGGTAATGTTCGGCACCGCCTGCAAGGGCGCGATTTTTGCCCCGCTGAATAAACAGCTGATGAATGACCAGATTCGCCACATTATTAACCATGCGGAAATCTCCGCCATCGTGTGCGATCCCCGCCTGGCGCAGCAGCTAGGCAAGGTGCTCGTGGGCACCAACTCCGTGGGAAGCGTCATCATCACCGGCGCCCAACCAGCGCAGCAGTTTGCCCACCTTTTCCCCCGCGGGGTTGAGGTGTATTCCTATGAGGCTCTTATCGACGGCCGCTCAACCGTCTATGACTGGCCCGAACTAGATGAGCGCACGGCCGCGGCGCTGTGCTATTCCACGGGCACCACGGGCGCTCCCAAGGGAGTGCTGTATTCGCACCGGTCTCTCTATTTGGAGGCCATGCAGCTGCGTTCCTCGGACTCGCTGTGTATTACCCACGGCGAGACCTTCCTGTGCTGCATTCCTATCTGCCACGTGCTCAGCTGGGGCGTTCCCTTCACCTGCTTCATGACGGGCACCCCGCTGGTGCTTCCCGACGCCGACGTGTCCGCCCCCACCCTTGCCAAGGCCATCGCCGCTACTTCTCCGCGCGTGGCACACGGCGTGCCCACCATCTGGATTCAGCTCTTTGTCCACTACATGCATCATCCACCAGAGCGCATGACACTCACCGAGATTTACGCCGGCGGCTCCCCCGTCCCGCCGACGCTGATCAAGATGTGGGAGGAGCGCTACGGCGTCGATGTGGTCCACGTGTGGGGCATGGTGGAAACCTCCACCGTGGGCAGCGTTGCCCGCCCGCCCCAGGGTGCCTCCGGCGATACCCGCTGGGCCTACCGCGTATCCCAAGGTCGCATCCCCGCCTCGCTGGAATACCGCGTGGTCAATGATGGGCAAGTCGTCGCCCGCACCGACCGCAATGCCGGCGAGCTGCAGGTGCGCGGCAACCTGGTCACCGGTTCCTACTACCACTCGCCCACCGCTGAGCCGGGCGAAATCGCCTCCGAATTCCGCGGCAAGCAAGTCGAGGCCGCGGAGGATAAGTTCACCGCCGATGGCTGGCTGCGCACTGGCGACGTCGGCTCAGTTACCAAGGACGGCTTCCTTACCGTGGAGGACCGCGCCCGCGATGTCATTCGCTCCGGCGGCGAATGGATCTATTCCGTGCAGCTAGAAAACCTCATCATGTCTGACGAGCTTGTCGTCGAGGCCGCCGTGATTGGCTACCCCGATAAGCAGTGGGTCGAGCGCCCACTCGCCGTCACAGTATTGGCCGAGGGCGCCTCACCCACCATCGAGACCGCGGAGCGCCTGCGCGCCAGCATGCGCAAGGAACTGCCGAGCTGGATGCTGCCGGAGTATTGGACCTTTGTGAAGTCCATCGATAAGACATCCGTGGGCAAGTTCGATAAGAAAGATTTGCGCGCCCACCTGGCAGAGGGCGAGTACAACATCATCCGACTCAAGGGCCCAGGCGAATCCCAGCGCCTCGATGCCACCAACGCCGCCGATTTAAGCCGGGAAAACTAGGAATAAATTCGCGTCAGTCGCCGTTGCAGCTTGGTGTACCTCGTCCCCTCTCTTAGACTGGCACCAATGACCTCTTCCTCCCAGCAGCCCGTGGTTTCCCTGCCCCTGCCTACCGTGGGCCGAGTGAAACCGCCGGCGGATCTGCCTGCACCGGCCGCTGATGGCACGCGCGCATTGCTGGATCGCTATGGACGCCAAGCCCGCGACCTGCGCGTCTCGCTCACGGATCGCTGCAACCTGCGCTGCACCTATTGCATGCCGGCCGAAGGCTTGGAGTGGATGCCCACTGAGCAAACCTTGAGCGATGAGGAAACCATCCGGCTGATCCGGATAGGCGTCGGCAAGCTGGGCATCCGCCAAGTGCGCTTTACCGGCGGCGAACCACTGCTGCGCAAGTCGCTGGAGAAAATTATTGCCGCGACCAAACAGCTGCGCACCGACCAAGGCCGCTCCCCATCCACCGCGCTGACCACCAACGGGCTTGGCCTAGAAAAGCGCGCCGGCGCCCTCGCCGCGGCCGGGCTCGACCGCATCAATATCTCGCTCGACACCATCGACCGCGAGCGCTACGCCGCACTCACCCGCCGCGACCGGCTCGACCGCGTGTTGCAGGCCATCGCCGCCGCGGATGCCGCGGGCCTGCATCCCATCAAGATCAACGCCGTGGTCATGCCCGGGGTCAACGAAGAAGACATCGTTCCACTGGCGGACTATGCCGTCCACCACGGCGCCCAGCTCCGCTTCATCGAGCAGATGCCGCTCGGGCCCCGCGAGCAGTGGCGCCGCGAGGACATGGTCACGGCCGAAGACATTCTCGCCCGCCTGCGCACCCACTTTTCCATGGCGCCGGCACGCGAACCTCGCGGTTCCGCCCCCGCCGCTCTGTGGGAGGTCAGCGCTCCGGATGGCACGCGCGGCACGCTAGGCATCATTGCCTCGGTCACCCACCCCTTCTGCGGCGATTGCGACCGCACCCGCCTTACTACCGATGGCGCCATCCGCAATTGCCTCTTTGGCAATTCCGAAACCCCACTGCGAGACCTGCTGCGCTCCGGCGCGAGCGATGAGGACATCATGGAGGCTTGGGCCGGGGAAATGTGGACCAAAAAGCCCGGTCACGGCATCGACGACGAGGACTTTCTCCAACCGGACCGTCCGATGTCCGCCATCGGCGGCTAACCTGAGTCTTATGTCCACGCCCCGCAGCATCTCCGCGCACCTCGATGCCGTACTCGCGCTGGCTTCCACGCCGCCGGCCGAGTCCGCGCCCGTCGACGCCTCCCTCATCGGCCGCGTCCTCGCCGCCGACGCCACCGCGCGCTTCCCCGTGCCGCCCCATGCCAATTCGGCGATGGATGGCTTCCTCGTCCATGCCGCGGATATTTCCTCCTCCGCGCCATGGACCCTCCCCGTCGCCGGCGATGTACCGGCCGGCGCGGCTCCCATCGCTGTGCCCGCCGGCCACGCCGTTCGCATCATGACCGGTGCCCCCGTGGCCGATACCGCAGGAATGCTCGTCGTTCCCGTGGAAAACACCACCACCCCGTCCGGCCCGGTAGCACTTCCTCACGAGGTCACCATCACGGAGGCCCCCACCAAATCGCATATCCGCCCCGCCGGCGAGGATATCCAGCCCGGCGCGCCAGTCGCCACCGCCGGCACGCTTATCGACGCCGCCGTCATCGCCGCCCTCACCTCCTCCGGCGTATATACCGTTACGGCCTACCGGCGCCCACGCATCGCGGTCATCTCCTCCGGCGAAGAACTCGTCTCTTCCCCAGTAGAGCTCGCCCCCGGCCAACTACCGGATTCCAATGGCCCAATGCTCGCTGCCCTCTCCGGCGCAGATACGCACGTGCACGTGGGCGACAACTCCGCCGAGCTGTCCGCTGCGCTCGATCAGTTGTCACCGTCCCACGACCTCATTATCACGTCCGGTGGCGTATCAGCCGGCGCCTTCGACGTCGTGCACACCGTACTCGGGCGCACGGATTCCGCGTGGTTCGGGCACGTCGACCAGCGCCCGGGTGCCCCGCAGGGCTACTCCCTGTGGAATGACACCCCGGTGCTGTGCTTGCCCGGCAATCCCGTGGCAGCCTTCGTCGATTTCCAGCTTTATGCCCGGCCACTTATCGCCGCACTGTCCGGTCACCCCGCGCCACGCCAGCGGGTCAACCTGCACGCTCGAGTGGAGTCTCCCCTTCCCGCCTCCCGCGGCCGGCCGACCATTGTTCCCGTCACCGTAGACTTTCAGGCAGCGCCCGCCATCACCTCGCACCTGCCCCACGGCAGCCACCGCGTGGTGTCGCTGGCCGGCACCAATGGCTTTTGCCTCATAGACTCCGAGCCACCGGCCATGGGCAAGGACATCACCGTTTATCTGTATTAAGGAGCAACCATGGAATTTACCCACCTGAACTCTGACGGCGCCGCCTACATGGTCGACGTCACCGAGAAGCAGCCCACCGTGCGCACCGCCACCGCTGAGGGCGAGGTCGCCTGTTCCCCCGAGGTCATGGCCGCCCTGCGCGATGGCACCGTGCCCAAGGGCGATGTCCTCGCGGTAGCCCGCATTGCTGGAATTTCGGCCGCCAAGAAGGTCCCCGAGCTACTTCCCTTGGCACACACCATCGGCGTGCACGGCTGCGCAGTCGAACTCACGCTTGCCGACGACCACGTGTCCATCTCCGCTACCGTCCGCACCGCCGACCGCACCGGCGTGGAAATGGAGGCGCTGACGGCCGTGAACGTTTCCGCGCTCGCCATTATCGACATGGTCAAGGGCGTGGACCGCTCCGCGTTTATCCGCCGCTGCGGAATCGTGGCGAAATCCGGCGGCCGCTCCGGGGACTGGTCCCGCACCCTCCCGGAGTCCTAATGCTCGGCGCGGTCATCCTCGCCGGCGGCCACGGCAGGCGCATGGGCGGCACCGATAAGGCCTCCCTTTTTGTCCACGGCACGCGGTTTATCGACCGCCTGCTCGCCCAGCTTCCCTACGGCACGCCGACCGTGGCCGTCTCCCCGCATCGCCTCGGCCTGCCCCAGGTGTGCGAGTCACCGCTCTACGGTGGTCCCGTCGCCGGCATCGCGGCCGGCGCCCAGGCATTATCCCACTGCTCCGAGCTCGCCCTCTTCGCCGTGGATGCCCCCGATTCGCCGCTACTGCTTCCCCGCCTGCACTCGGCCCTCGTCTCCTCCTCGGCCGATGCCGTCCTCACCCGTGCCGCCGACGGATACCTCCAGCCGCTGTGTTCCCTCTGGCGCGCTCCCGCGCTCCACTCTCAGCTCGAATCCCTTCCTACGACTCGGAACGTCTCCGTCCGCCGCCTCATCCGTGGCGCCAACTTCATCGAGATTCCCGGCACCGGCGCCGAACGCGACTACGACACCCGTGCGGAGCTGCGCGAGGTTCCTGCGTTCCCTCCCCACACCGCCCTTCGCGCTCACCGGCAGCCGCTCGGCTAGTCCTCCACTTCCGCCGGTGACCGCCAAGGGAGAAGTCTCCGCCTCCCCTCCCTTCGCGCTCACTGAGAGCCGCAGCAAGCGCGAAATCGCCGCCTCCGTGAGCGCGAGGGATGGACGAATACACAAACCCGCCCTTCGCGCTCACGGTGGGCATCAAATGTGACCACGAACGGTCGCTGGTAAGCGCGAAGGGCGGGAGGAGCGGGAGGGGCCGTACCGCTGGAGGGCTACTCGGTAACGATGAACTTGCCGTGCTGGCCCTTCTCCGCGTTAGTCATGATGTGATTGACAAAGGAATAGGTACCGGGCTCGTTGAAGGTCATCTCGACGAATCCGCCTTGCGCCGGGAGGAGGTCTAGGGCTTGCGAGCCGGTAGAGTCCTCATTTTTGATGAGGTAGGCGCCTTCCTTGTAGGCAGTATCGAATTGCTCGCCCACAACGTGGAAGCTCAACGGCTGGTCGGGGCCTAGGTTGGTCAGCCACAGGCGGACGGTATCGCCTACCTTGGCCTTGATGGGCTCTGCGTCATATTGGCCGGGGTAGTAGTTGAAGGCCATCAGGTCGAAGCGGCCGTCGGCAACGCGCTGGGCGTCGGCGCCAGTGGATTCCTCGCCTAGGAAGACATCGGTAGCCATGAAGTTATACTCCGCGTCAACGGGCTTAAGGTTCGGCGGATCGATGATGACATTGCCGGCCATGCCGTTGGCGATGTGAAGGGACATGGGCATCGTGGAGCAGTGATACATCCAGATGCCGGAGCGGTTCGCGGTGAACTTGTAGGTCAACTCCTCGCCCGGCTGGATGGATTTCATGGTCTTATCTGGGTTGACCTCGCCGGCGTGGAAGTCAATGGAGTGGGCCATGGAGCCCTCGTTCTTGATGGTGATTTCGAACTTATCGCCCACCTTGCCGCGCAGGGTGGGACCAGGGGCTTGGCCGTTGAAGAGCCAGCGCATCTGCTTGATGCCGGGGGCGACCTCCACGACTTCCTCGGTCATCGTCCAGGTCTCTTTGTGCGTCTTCGTCTCAGCGGCCGGCTGCAAGGTGGCGTCAAAGGCGGAAAACTCGTCGCGCTGTGCGCCAAGTTCGGCGGCGGTTGGCACGTCTACGTGCGGGTTGCTAGCTGAGGACACCGCATGGTCATGTCCTGCAGCGGCGCCGTCTCCCACGTTGACCTGGAAGGTCATGCCCTGCATCTTGTGGCCGGCGATGGTGCAGTAGCCTTCCTCGGAGGAGTCGATGACTCCAGCGTCGAGTTGGACGGTCTCGCCGGGGTCGACGCGGCCGGTCTCGGCGTCGCCAATCTTAAGGTCATGGACTTGGTCGCCGGAGTTGGTGAAGTTGACCACCAGGTGGGTGCCGGGATCGATGTCGATGGACGAGGGGGTAAAGGCCATACCATCCACGCCCACGTCAACGGTCTGCGTTTCGCCAGAGGATACCGGTGCCGCGGACTCCGAGCCCTTACCAGTGGAATTGACCACCGCGAGCGCGATGACCGCTGCCAGCGCGATGCCGATGAGCAGCCACGAGGCCCAGGAAGAATCCTTCGGCGCGGGTTTGTCCGCAGGTTGTGAGGAAGAAACGCTCAGCATTTAACTCTCCAGTCTTTTCTGTAAGTAGATGGCTCGGCCGACGGCGATAACGTTGGCGGCAAGGCCTATCCCCATCATGATAAGCCCGGCCACGGTAGCGCCTAGCAATGTCAGCACTCCGCCCAGGTTGATGAGCAGCAGACGGGCGTAGCCGGTGCGCTCGGTGGTATTAGGGCGTGCGCCGGTAAGGATGGGTAGCAAGTGGTGAAGGACACCGGTGACCAACTGCAAGAGGCCGGCACCGAGGAAGCCTGGCAGCAATATCAGGGTGATGGCGCGCGGGTAGGCACCCACCGCTGCGGAAATGGCGTCACCGGCACACAGCGCCAGCACCCACAGCAGTCCGGCGATAACGGCCACGGTGGCGGTGGTCAGCCGCGGCGAGCGCCCCATAACGGTGGCAAGCACCGGCTGGATGATGAGTACCGCCGCCAGGACCACGAGCAGTTGAGCCACGCCTGCGGCGCGGGTAAGGCCCACCGCGTACAGCGCCATCGCCAAGGCCAGGCCAACACAGTGCACGATGAGCGCGCGAGTACACCGCGCGCGAGCGGTGGGCGAAATCGCGGTGGCCGATAGCGTGGGGAGCAACGTGACCACCGTGCCGATGACGGTAAGCCATGCGAAGCCCCAGATCATGCCGCGCGAGTGGGCGCCGACAAGGAGGGAATACTCGCCTACCCCATTACCGCTGAGGATGACAAGCACTACGGAGACAATCATGAACACAGACGCCGCGATATAAAAGGGCACGGTCACGGCAAAAGAACCAGACAATGAGCCGCGCAGGCGCCGCGCGATGAACCACAGGTGCCAGGTGAGGGCGGCGATGATGAGGGCAGAGGCGGCGTCGGCAAGCGGGCCCCAGTCATACCCCGCCCTATCAATGAGCAGCAGGATAAGCCCGAGCTGCACGAGGCCCACGCGACTGCCGACGCCCCGATAGTCCCCGCCCGCAGTCCGGGTCAACGCCTCAGTGAAATGGGTGGAAAAGACGATGATTGCCGTGGTCAGCGCGCCAATGGTGAAGGGATGGATGATATCCCACCACACCACAGGAGCGCCCAAGGATGCAGCGATGAGCAGGCCGAGGCCGGTAAAAATCCACAAGCCAATAAGGGCGGCGCTCAGGGTATGCCAGCGGCCGCGCGCGGCCAGGGATACGTCATGAATGCGCACGTCGCGCCTCCTTTCCGGTCAGGGCAATCCCGCAGGCGAGAAAAACTAACACTGCGATTATCGTAACCACCCCGCCAGTGTGGAGGGCCGAGGTGTGCTCGGCGCAATCGGCAAGGATGCGCAGCGCGAGGCCGCCATGTAAGAGCGCCACCGGAACATAGAGCACCGGGCGGTACGGCAATCGGCGGCGGATAACGGAGGTAAAGATGATGGGTGCGTGCGCAAAAATCATGGACATGACAAAGCCCAAGAAGATGGCGTGCACTGCGGCATCATAGGCAAAGCCGGTGGACTGTCCGTGTAGCAGCCAGAGGTAACCGCCGAGGGCGAGCCAGCCGTAGCCGGCCAACATGCACGCCGCCGAGTAGCGCGGCAGGCCGTGAGAGCGCACCAGATTCTTGGCCACGTCTACCCGCGCGGTGGCCGCAGCGATGGCGATGAGCACCACGCCCATGGCGCGATAGCCCACCGCAGGGGCAAGCACGTAGATGACGCTGGCCGCCGCCAGCCCCAGAACCAGAAGGGTCAGGTGGTTTTCGGCGCGGGTTCCGGCCATGGTGACGCGCGCTAGTTCCATGCGCTCGCCGATGATGGTGGCCACGGCGTAGAGGACGCACAGCGGCATCGCCGCGGCGAACCCCGGGCCCATGGCCCATAGGGCGGCGGCTGCTACTCCCCCGATTACACCAGCTGCCTGCACCAAGATCGCGAGGCTCGCCTGACGGCGATAGATGGTGGCGTAAATGAAGCCAAGGACGAGGAAGCTGGCGGCAAAGCACACTGCGGGGACCGCCCGCGGCAGGCCGGCGAGAATGCCCATTACGCCGGCAACGTGGCACGCGGGTCCGGCCCATGCCCAGGAGGTGCGCACGGCAACGGTGCGCTCAAGGCCGATGGCTCCGCCCACGAAACCGAAGACCATGAGCGGTCCGTGGTCGGCGGCGAAAGACGCTCCCGGGGTAACGTTCAGCCCCAAGAGGGTGGCACCCGCAACCAGACCTACCAGCAGGGACAGTCCTGCGAAGGCGAGGAAGATGAGGCGATGCGCCACGCTATTGTTTTGCACGGGTTTTATCGTACTAATATTGCTAACAGAGCGAAACTCGCACCCCTTAAGAAAGGACCACTCGCTATGCAACTGCCCATCTCCGATGCCAATAAGCCACACTCCATCCCAACTCTGAATGCCTCCGAAATTCCGCACGCCGTTCGCCACGGCGCCATCCACGGCGCACTCGGCACCCTCAACGTGGGCGAAGCAATGATCCTCATCGCCCCGCATAATCCGGTTCCCCTGCTCAAGGAGGTCGAGGCTCGCGAGGAGAACTTCGAGCTGGACTACCTCAAGGAAGAAGAAAACGATTTCCATATCAAGTTCACCCGCGTGAGCTAAACCATTGCCGGGGCGGAGGGCTATCCTGGATAGGTCACACTCTCCGCTGTAGAAGGAGCCCTCCGCAGATGAAGAAGCGCGCCGCCGCACTCCTCGCCGCCATCGCATTCGCCCTTGCGGCCTGCGCTCCCCCAACGTCAACGACCTCCGCCCAGGACGCGGATGCTCCCACGCTCAATGTCCTGGCTGCATCCTCCACCCGCGTCATCAATGACGAACTAAGTCAGCGCGCAGGCCAGCTCGCGCCGCCGGTAAATCTGAACTTTGAAAATGGCGGCTCCTCCGATTTGGTAAGCAAGCTGCGCGAAGGCGCCCCGGCTGATCTTCTCCTCACGGCATCGAAAAAGACCATGGATAAGGCGGTGCAGGATGGCACGGTTGCCACGCCCGAGGTGCTTGCCACCAATGTCATGGTCATGGTCGTGCCCAAGGGCAACCCGGCGGGAATCCAGTCAGTGGAGGATCTCCCCCACTCCCACCACTTCGTGCTTTGCGATCCCCAAGTTCCCTGTGGCGATATCTCCTCCCAGATCATCGACGATAAGCGCCTTGACGTCCACCCTTCCTCCCAAGAGCGCCAGGTAGCTGACGTATTAGGCAAGGTTGCCTCGGGCGAGGCCGATGCAGGGTGGGTCTACTCCACAGACGCCGCTGCGGCAGGCGATGATGTCGAGGTGATTGACATTCCTGGCGCGGAGAAGTTCTCTAACCAGATCGTGGGCGCCGTAGCCAAGGATGCATCCCACCCCGATCAGGCTCGCGCGGTGCTCGATATCTTGAGCGGCGACTTTGCGTCCACCTGGCGCGACCGCGGCTTTAACCCGGCGGAGTAGTTCTGTGTCCTCACCCCAGCCGATTCGCCCCAAAGCCCCGCTTCTTATCGGCCTTATTGGCCTCATCGCGGTGGCGACCATCATCGTCCCCGTTGCCGCTCT
Source organism: Corynebacterium sp. ACRPE (assembly GCF_022347435.1). NCBI lineage: Bacteria > Bacillati > Actinomycetota > Actinomycetes > Mycobacteriales > Corynebacteriaceae > Corynebacterium > Corynebacterium sp. ACRPE. Next base: position 96,421 of record NZ_JAKRNA010000001.1, read on the forward strand.
TGGGCTGCGCGTGCCATGGGCGCGCATTAGCGACTACCTCGCGCGCGACGAGATCCGGGATATGCTGCTCATCTCAGTGGCAGCCGCTTTCCAATCCATGATCCTTGCGCTCGTTCTGGGCTTGGGGCTAGCCCTGTGGGTGCAGCAGCTCGGCCGCGGCAGCTCCGTAGTGCGTCTCTTGGTCTACCTGCCCTTGGCCATGCCACCGGTGGTGGGCGGCTTGGCCCTTACCGCAGCCTTTGGCCGCAAGGGGTACCTGGCCCCGCTTCTCGACGCCCTAGGCATCCACCTCGCCTTCGCCTTCCCCGGAGTCGTTATGGCGCAGACCTTTGTGGCGCTGCCCTTTGTGGTGGTCGCGGTTGATTCGGCATTGCGCCAGCTGGACCAGGAAATCCTCGCCTCTGCGCGCGGCGTGGGCTTGGGCCGGTGGGAGGTCCTGGGCAAAATCACCCTGCCGTCCATCGCCCCGGCCTTGGCTACGGGCGCGGGGTTGGCCTTCGCGCGCTCGCTGGGCGAATTTGGCACGACCCTAACCTTCGCCGGCTCGCAGCCGGGGGTTACCCGCACCATGCCGCTAGGCATTTACTTAGAACGCGAGGTCGATGCGGATGGCGCATACGTGCTCTCCGCGCTACTTATCGGGTTGGCCTTGGTCTGCCTGGCGCTGGCGGCCTTGCCTGTGCTGCGGCGGCGGAGCTACCAGCCGCAGGCCAGGCGGTTGCATGAGGTGGACGTCGATAAGCTCCGCGACCTTACCCGGCCCACTGATACGCCGGCGTTGTCGGTGACCGTCGACGGTGTGCGCACGGATTTTTCCCCGCGCGCCATTACGGCCGTAGTCGGCCCGAATGGTTCCGGCAAGACGACCCTGATGGGGCGCATTGCCGGGCGCCTGAGCGGCGGGGAGGTCTCCCCGGAGGGCGCCGACGTCGTCTTGCTCACACAGCGGCCGGGCTTGCCGCCGCGCTCGACGGCCGTGCAGGCGGTCGCCATGGTCACCCGCGATAAGGTACGTGCGCAGGAGCTCCTGGCGGCAGCGGGATTGCACGAGCTTGCCGACGTCCCCGTTCCCGCCCTGTCCGGGGGCCAAGCCGCCCACGTGGCGCTCGTGCGCGCGCTAGCCGCACAGCCGGCCGTCCTGATTGTGGACGAGCCCCTGGCCGCAGTCGATGTGAAATCCGCCGAGAGGTGGCGCCGCTTCTTGCACGCGGCCCGCGCAGACCGCACCACACTGCTTGTTACCCATGATGCGCTCGATATTGCGCACCTGGCGCAGAACATATTGGTCATGGAATCCGGCCAGGTGCGGGCCCACGGCGCAACCGCGCGTCTGCTCGAGGCACCGCCGACAGGATTCGTTGCGGCGCTAGCGGGTCTTAACCGCCTCGAGGGAACCGTAACCGAGATCGGCGCGTCCGCGGTAGAAGTCGCGTGCGGCGATATTACGGTTCTGGCGGCCACGAAGCATGCGTCTCTTGCGCCCGGCCAGAAGGTGGCGGTGACCTTCGACCCGCATGCGGCGACTATTGGCGCGGGGCCAGAGGCCTGCAATCAATGGGCAGCGCGCGTCTTGGCCGTCGAGGCCACCAGCCTCGCAGCGGCGCAGCTGCGGGTTGATCTGGGCGGCCAGGAAGCTACCGTACCGGTAGACCGCGAGTTCGCTTTAGGCGTCGCGGTGGGTAACATCGTATCCTTAACAGTGTCTAAAGCAAACGTTTTTGTCCACCCCAACTAGTTATTCTGTATTCGCAGACCCCAAGGCGGATTTCCACCATGCCTGATTCACTTCCCCGGCCCACCACCGAACTCTTTCCGGAGGCCCTCAACCTCTCGCCCAAGCAGCGCGAGGTGCTCACCGCTGTGCAACGCCACCCCGAAGGCGCCAAAGCCGGCACCGTGGCCGAGGAACTAGGCATGCACGTCAACACCGCTCGCGGACACATCGATGAACTGGTCAACGCTGGGGCCGTCAACGTAGTCTCCGCGCCGAGTAAGGGCCGCGGGCGCCCCTCGCTCATCTTCCAAGCCCGCATTCCGGATAATAAAGCGGTGGCAGAGGAATACATCACCTTGGTGGAAGTGCTGACTACGATGCTGGCGGATACGGAAGAGCTTGATGACGCCGCCTCGGCCAAGGCCCTCGAGATCGGACGACGCTGGGCGCGCGCCGCGGGCGCGGATGCCTCCGATGGTGCGCTCGATACGCTCTTTGCCACCCTGCGCGATATGGGCTTTGATCCTGCCACCAAACCCGATTCAACCGACATCGAGCTTCATGCTTGCCCGTTTGTCTCTTCGGGTCTCGAACCTTCGCCGTTCCTGTGCGCTGTACACGCTGGCTTTCTGCAAGAAACTAGCGATGATACAACCTCGATCACCTTGGTTCCGCGCCAGCACCCCAACGTGTGCCGTCTAAAAATTAAGCCTGCGTAAGCTCCACGCGGACGGGGCCGGCCACGGTGAGGTCGATGACGCGGAGGTTCTGCTCGCGGGCGTCGGCAAGAATGCCCTCCTCAATATCCTCGGTGTGCAGCACCATGACGGTGGGGCCGGCACCGGATAGGTAGGCCGCATAGCCGCGGTTGCGTAGGCGGTTGACCCACTCCGCGGTCACGGGAAGCACATCCGCGCGGTACGGCTGGTGCAGGCGATCGCGGGTTCCCTCCCACAGGAGATCCGGATAGTTCTGCAATGCCGCCACCTGGACCGCGGTGCGCGAGACGTTGAACGCCGCATCCGAATGCGTCACGTGCGAGGGCAGGACGCGGCGCACCGCCTGGGTAGAGGCGTGGAAATCAGGCACGAGCGCGGTGGCGCGGATATCTTCGTGCACCTTGATGGACGCGGCGCGGTAGTCCGGCAAAGAATGGCCGTCGACAGGAACATTTGTCCACGACACCACGGCGTCACCCAACACGGAGGCGGCCGCATTATCGGGGTGGCCCTCAAAGGCGGAAGAAAGCTGCACCACTTGCTCTTGTGTCAGGGGGTTTCCTGCCAGCGCATTGCCGGCGGCCACGCCCGCCACTGCGGCGGAAGCGGAAGAGCCCAGGCCGCGCGACTGCGGGATATTATTATGCGAGACCACGCGCAGGCCGGGCACGGTGGCGTCGGCCGCCGAGAGTGCGGAGCGAATCGCCTTGACCACCAAGTGGGAGCCATCGCGCGGCAGGTCTTCTGCGCCCTCGCCGAAAATTTCCACCGTAAGGCCCGAGGCGGTGACCTCTACCTCGACGGTGTCATACAGGCTCAACGCCATGCCCAAGGTGTCATATCCTGGGCCCAAGTTCGCCGTGGAGGCAGGAACAGTCACGATGGCTTTAGTGCCGACTTCAACTTCGATACTCATAGCTGTCCAGTCTATTTGGCCGGGCTAGCTGCCGAGGCGGATTACGGAATGAACGGCCTTGACCTCTTCGAGCTCGCCCAGGGCAGCCACAATGGTATCCAAGGTGGCCTCCTTCGCGGCATGGGTGACCACGATGAGGCGGGCGGTGTCCGCGCCGTCTTCCTGACGCACGGTGCGCAGGGAAACGCCATTATCGGCAAAGACGGCGGAGATGGCGGCCAGCACACCGGTGCGGTCTTGGACTTCCATATCGATGTGGTAGCGGGTGTCTACCTCACCGAAGTCTGCGATAGGCAAGTTGGCATAGGTATTCTCGCCCGGTGCGCGGCCGCCGTGGACGATATTGCGGGCTGCCCCGACGACGTCGCCAAGCACGGCAGAAGCCGTAGGATTGCCGCCCGCACCATTGCCGTAGAACATCAGGGAACCTGCGGCCTCGGCCTCGACGAAGATGGCATTATAAGACTCGCTCACGGAAGCCAACGGGTGCTCCTTGGGCACCAACGTGGGGTGCACGCGGGCATTGACCGCCTCGGAGCCATCCGCACGCTTAAGGCGCTCGCAAATGGCCAGTAGCTTGATGGAATAGCCGGCATCATTGGCCGCGGTGATATCCGCGGCGGTAACCTTCGTAATGCCTTCACAGTGAACGTCCTCAAACTTTACGCGAGTGTGGAAACCCAAAGACGCCATGATGGCGGCCTTGGAGGCGGCGTCATGGCCCTCTACATCCGCGGTGGGATCGGCCTCGGCATAGCCCAGGCGGGTAGCCTCCGCCAGCGCTTCATCATAGGAAGCGCCCGTGGACTCCATCGCGTCCAAGATGAAGTTGGTGGTGCCATTGACGATGCCAGAGATGCGCTCTACCTGATCGCCGGCCAAGGAGCGCCGCAGCATTCCTACCACCGGGATTGCGGCGGCCACGGCTGCCTCGAAGTAGAGATCTACACCGGCGCGGTCGGCGGCCTCCGCCAGCTCGTCTGCGTGCGCGGCAACCAGGGCCTTATTGGCGGTCACCACGGACTTTCCGGAATTAAGTGCGGCGAGCACCAGCTCGCGTGGGAAGTCGATACCGCCGATAACCTCAACCACAAGGTCGATATCGTCGCGGGCGACGAGCGCCTTGGCGTCATCGGTCAACAACTCCTGGGGCACACCCGGGCGCAGCTTATTTTTATTGTGGATGGCGATGCCGCGAATCTCGGCTGGGCCACCGATGCGGTGAGCAAAGGCATGAGCATTCTCTCCCAGCAGGCGAAAGACCTCAGCACCAACGGTGCCAAAGCCCAGCAGCGCGATACCAACGGTCTCGCCCTCGCCCTTGCCGGAATGCTCGTGTGCCTGAAGCTCGCTAGTCGATGCAGCCATAATCCGTCTCCATTGTGCGGTTGGGGTAAAGGTTTAGTGCCCGCTAAAAGCGGATACAGGACACTATACAGAACAAGCTGTCTACTTTCGCCGTAAATGGGTCAACAGATAGAAAAGTCCCCGTCACAGGCCCTGAATTAAATTAGGCGCTGTGACGGGGGCCGAGTGGCCGGGCTAGTCCACTTCGAGGGAAAGAAGATCCTCGATGGTCTCGCGGCGCAGCATGGGCTTGGTCTGGCCCACGCGCGTGGCGACGACCGCCGGGCGCACCGCACCGTTATAGCGCGAGGACATCATGTACTGGTAGCCACCGGTAGCAGCAAAGGCGATCAAGTCTCCCGGCTGGATATCATTGGGTAGCTCGCCGTCTTCAAGGAGAATATCGCCGGACTCGCAATGGAAGCCCACCACGCGGGAGGGCACCTCTTCCCCATCGCTAAAGCGGTTGACCACGCGCACGTCATAGGCCGAACCGTAGAGTGCCGGGCGGATATTGTCTGACATTCCACCGTCGACGGAGATATAGCGGCGCAGCGGCAGATCCGACTTGCCGGTTTCTACATCCTTGACGGTACCCACGCGGTAGACGGTCACCGCCGAGCCGGCAACCAAGGAGCGACCGGGCTCAACCAAGAGGAAGGGCGCCTCAATGCCCAGCTCCTCTGCGGTGTGCTTGACCGCGCCGAGCATATCGCCGGCCACGCGCTCGATATCCAGCGCCTCCTCATAAGTCATGTAGGGAATACCAAAGCCGCCGCCCAGATCGAGCTCTTCCAGCGTCACGCCCAGCTCGGTATAAATCTGGCGGTACAGCCCCATGACGCGCTCTGCGGCAAGTTTGAAGCCCTCCGCATTAAAGACCTGGGATCCCACGTGGCAGTGCAGGCCGCTCAGGTGCAGGTTGTCCGCCTCCAAGCAACGCTTGGCCGCAGCAAAGGCCGCACCCGTGGCGAGCGAAATGCCGAACTTTTGGTCCTCATGCGCCGTGGCGATGAATTCGTGCGTATGCGCATCAACACCCGGCTTGACGCGGATCATCACCGGCTGGACCTTGCCAGCCTCGCCCGCAATGCGATTGAGTTCTTCCAGCTCGAGCTCGTTATCAATGACCACGTGGCCCACGCCGGCGTCTACGCACAAACGCAGGTATTCATCGTCCTTATTGTTGCCGTGCGTGGTGATGCGCTCGGCCGGAAACTCCGCGGCCAAGGCAATCTTGAGCTCATTGAGCGAGGCCGCATCCAAGCACAGGCCTTCCTCATTGACCCAGTTCACGATCTTCTTCGAAATGAATGCCTTGGAGGCATAGTGCACGTGCTCGGGTCCACCGAAAGCGCGGGCCATATCCTGGCAGCGAGACCGGAAGTCATCTTCATCGAAGACATAGAGCGGGGTCTGGAATTCCTCCGCCAAATCCGGCAGCGGAACACCAGCAATGGTTACTACGCCGTCTTCCTCGCGCTTTGCATTGCGCGGCCAGACGTGGGCCGGCAGCTCATTGAAATCCGCCACTTACATCTTCTCCGGAGTGCTCACGCCCACCATGGTCAAGGCATTGGCCAAGACCACGCGGGAGGCTTGTGCCAGCGCGAGGCGGGCACCATGGATAGGAGCTTCGTCCTCGCCAGCCTTGGGCAGAACCTGGCAGGAGTCATAGAAGCGGTGGAAGACTGCAGCGAGGTCCTCGGCATAGCGGGCGATGCGGTGCGGCTCGCGCAGCTGCGCGGCTTCTTCCACCACGGCTGGGAACTCACCCAGGGTGCGGATGAGGTCGCCCTCGCGATCATGGGTGAGCAAGGAAAGATCCGCGCCTTCCGCATCGACGCCCAGCTCGGCTGCCTTGCGGCCGATAGAGCACAGACGGGCGTGGCCGTACTGCACGTAGTAGACGGGGTTATCGGAGGACTGGGATTCCCACAGGCCTAAGTCAATATCGATGCTCTGGTCCACAGAGGAACGCACCAGGGAATAACGGGAAGCATCCACACCGATGGCGGACACGAGATCCTCCATGGTGATGACCGTGCCCGCACGCTTGGACATGCGCACTGGCTTGCCATCGCGTAGGAGGTTAACCAGCTGGCCAATGAGCACCTCGACGGCGTCGGCATTGTAGCCCAAGGCGGCTGCGGCAGCCTTCAAGCGTGGCACATAGCCGTGGTGGTCAGCGCCGAGCATGTAGATATTCAAATCGTGTCCGCGGTCGAACTTATCGGCCACGTAGGCAATGTCACCTGCAATATAAGCTGCATTGCCATCGGACTTGACCACCACGCGGTCCTTGGAATCGCCGTAAACGGTGGACTTGAGCCACCACGCATTCTCGGCCTCGTACATATGGCCTTCGGCCTTGAGCTTTTCCAGCGCGGCATCGACCGCACCGGATTCGAAGAGGGAGTTCTCGTGGAAATAGACATCAAAGTCCACGCCAAACTCGTGCAGGGACTGCTTGATCTGCGCAAACATCATCTCCACGCCGTCTGCGCGGAAAGCTTCCTGGACCTCTTCGTCGCTGCCCTCTAGCGCGGATGGGTTCTTCTCCACGACGGCCTGGGCAATGTCCTGGATATAGGCTCCGCCGTAGCCATCCTCCGGAGTAGGATCGCCCTTCGCAGCAGCCACCAGGGAACGGGAGAAACGGTCAATCTGGCCGCCATGGTCATTGAAGTAATACTCGCGGGTGACCTCCGCGCCAGAGGCCTCCAGCACGCGGCCCAGGGAATCGCCCACGGCCGCCCAACGGGTACCGCCGAGGTGGATCGGCCCGGTCGGGTTAGCGGAGACAAACTCGAGGTTAACCTTCTTACCCGCAAAGGAATCGTTAGAACCGTACTCCTTGCCGGCGCGAAGGATCTGCGTGACGATCTCTCCCTGGGCGTCGGCAGCTAGGCGAATATTAATGAAACCAGGGCCCGCGATGTCGGCCTCTGCAACAGCATCATTGTCCGCCAAGGCCTCTGCCAACCAGCCGCCCAGCTCGCGCGGGTTTGCACCTGCCTTCTTAGCCACCTGCAATGCCACGTTGGTGGCGTAATCGCCGTGCTCAGGATTGCGTGGGCGCTCTACGGTTACCGTTTCCGGCAAAACGGAGGAATCAAGCTCATGGCTTTCCATGACCTTAACGGCAGTTTCTTTAATCAATGTGGCCAAATCAGCTGGTGTCATGTCGCACGATTCTAGTGGACTGAAAAGTCAAGTGTGAAAAGGGCCGGGCCAGAAAACTCCTCTTTGCAGGACAAACGTTTGATAACAACTTTTTGCAACATTGATATTGCGAAATAATCGCTGGTCAACAAAGGGACGCATTACGCACGTACTGCTTAAAAGGAGTAGGGTTGTGCCTACCCCCCATGTCAAGAATCAACGAGGAGCACCGTATGCGCATTGCGCTATTTTCCACTTGCATTGGTGACGCCCTTTTCCCGGACGTACAAAAGGCAACGGCACTGGTTCTCTCCCGCTTGGGCCACGAGGTGGTCTTCCCGGAGGAACAGACCTGCTGCGGCCAGATGCACATCAATACCGGCTACCAGAAGGAAACCCTGGGCATGATCCGCTCCTATGCGGATGCCTTCGCAGATCCCTCCATCGACTACGTCGTTGCTGCCTCTGGCTCCTGCGTGGGTGCCGTTCGTGAGCAGCACGAGCGCATCGCCGACCGTTACGGCAACTCCGCCGACGTCGACGGTGCCCGCAAGACCACCCAGAAGACCCTGGACCTACCGGAATTCCTGGTAGACGTGGCAGGCGTTACCAACGTGGGCGCATTCTTCCCTCACCGCGTGACGTACCACCCCTCCTGCCACGGCCTGCGCTTTTTGAAGCTGGGCGACCGCCCACTGCAGCTACTGCAGGAAGTCGAAGGCATCGAACTGGTCACCCTTCCGAATAAGGAAGAATGCTGTGGCTTCGGCGGCACCTTCGCCATCAAGAACGCAGAGGTATCCCGCGCGATGGTCACCGATAAGACTCGCCACATCAAGGAAACCGAGGCGGAGTTCGTCACCGGCGGTGACTCCTCTTGCCTGATGAACATCGGTGGCGCCCTGAGCCGCCAGCGTTCCGGTGTCCGCGCCGTTCACATGGCTGAAATCTTGGCTTCCACCAAGGAGCACCCATGGACTCCGACCTCCGCCGCCTACTCCAAGGAGACGATGCTCTAATGACCTCTTTCCTCGATACCACCCCACCGCGCGCGCCGGAAGGCTACGGAAACCTGCGCGGTAGTAAGGCCTTTGTTCCCCTGGCACACGTTGGCCTGAATAACTCCACCCAGCGCCACAACCTGCAGCATGCCACCACCTCCATTCGTGAGAAGCGCTCTGGCGCTGTAGAAGAGCTGGATGATTGGCAGGAGCTGCGTGCTGCCGGTTCCGCGATTAAAGAAGATGTCGCCGCCCGCATGCCCGAACTGCTCGAGCAGTTCGAGGAGGCAGTTAAGGCACGCGGCGGCGTCGTCCACTGGGCACGCGATGCTAAGGAAGCTAACCAGATCATCGAAGGTCTGATTCGTGCCACTGGCGAAACCGATGTGGTCAAGGTTAAGTCCATGGCCACCCAGGAGATCGGCATGAACGAGCACCTGGAGGCAGCGGGCATCAACGCTCGCGAGACCGACCTGGCAGAGCTCATCGTGCAGTTGGGCGAGGATAAGCCATCCCACATTCTGGTTCCGGCTATCCACCGCAACCGCGCGGAGATTCGCGATATCTTCGTCAACAAGATGCCGAATACCGATGACTCCCTGCAGGCAGAGCCGGCCGAGCTGGCAGAGGCATCCCGCCAGTTCCTGCGCGAGCAGTTCATGCAGGCCAAGGTTGCCATCTCTGGCGCCAACTTCGGCGTAGCAGAAACCGGCACCATCAACATCGTGGAGTCCGAGGGCAATGGCCGCATGTGCCTGACCCTGCCGGAGACCCTCATTACCGTGATGGGCATCGAAAAGCTGGTTCCTACCTTCCAGGACTTGGAGGTCTTCCTCCAGCTGCTGCCGCGTTCTTCCACCGCGGAGCGTATGAACCCGTACACCTCCATGTGGTCCGGCGTTACTGAGGGCGATGGCCCGCAGAACTTCCACTTGGTGCTGCTGGATAACGGCCGTACCGCGGCCCTGTCCTCCCCGATCGGCCACCAGGCTCTTAAGTGCATCCGTTGCTCGGCTTGCCTGAATGTTTGCCCAGTCTACGAGCGCGCCGGCGGCCACGCCTACGGCTCTGTCTACCCTGGCCCGATCGGCATCTCCCTGACGCCGCAGCTGACCGGCATGAAGGATCACAACGATCCTTCCGCCAGCCTGCCTTATGCGTGCTCGCTGTGCGGCCGCTGCGACGAGGTGTGCCCGGTGAAGATTCCGCTTTCCGACGTCATTTTGGAAAACCGCCACCAGAAGGTCACCCACGCCACCCCACCAATCGAGCCGAAGCTCTTCAAGACCATTCAGCTACTGTGGAGCAACCCGAAGCTGTGGAACAAGGCAACTCACATGGTCGCCTTGGGCCGCATCTTGGGTGGCACCAACAAGACCATCGAATCCCTGCCACTGTTTATGTCCGGTTGGTCCGAGGGCCGCGACACCGCGGTTCCGCCAAAGAAGTCCTTCCGCCAGTGGTTCGAGTCCGAAGAAGGCAAGGAACTTCTTGCCGAGGCCCGTGAGGAGTCCAAAAAGTGAACGCAAAGCAGGAAATCCTAAGCCGCATCCGCTCCGCTCAGAAGCAGGCTGGTCTGCCCGACCACGTTGATGCCCCGCGCGACTACCACCACGAGGGCACCCTGAACGCGGACGAGCTGCGCGATATGCTCATTGACCGACTCGAGGATTACAAGGCCGAGGTGCACGTCACCGAGGACGGCGAGCTCAAGCAGACCATCGCCACGATCCTCAAGGACCGCGAGTGCAACGACATTCGTTACGCCGAAGGCATGGACGCCACCCTCTTCGAGGGCTTCGACGCCAAGCCGGACGATAAGTCCGTCGATCCGCGCACCCTGAACGAGACCGACGCTGTGGTCACTTATTCCCACGTCACCTCCGCACAGACCGGCACCATCGTGCTCGAGTCTGATGAGCGCTGCGGCCGTCGCGCACTGACCCTGGTTCCGGACCGCCACCTGTGCATCGTCCACCAGAATGAGATCGTCTACGGCATCCCCGAGGTCATCTCCCGCATGAACCCGGAGAAGCCAGCGACCTGGATCTCTGGCCCATCCGCTACCTCCGATATCGAGCTCACTCGTGTCGAGGGCGTGCACGGCCCGCGTGACCTCATCGTTGTCATCGTCAAGTAGTTCTGTGTAGCCCCTCTCCTGCCTCGGCCGGTGAGGGCACCCACCTACTGTGAATATGATGCTAAAAGCATCAAAAAAGCATAGGCTAGGTCTACCAATCATTTTTATTCTGGAGACCTAACCTATGCTTTCTTTTTCTTCTAAGCTTGCGGCCACGCTCGGAGCTGCTGCGGTCGCCCTTGGTGTCACCGCGCCGATTGCCACGGCCGCTCCGCAAGAAACCAAGCCCGCCATTTCCTGGGAAGACTGCCCCGAGCAAGTGGACGTCGCCAATGCCGAATGCGGCCGCATCGACGTGCCTACGTATTACGACAACCCACAGGCCGGCACCATTAGCGTCGGCTTCGTGCGCGTTCCCGCCGCAAAGCCAAGCGCCCGCCGTGGCGCATTGTTTACCAACCCTGGTGGCCCAAGTGGCGATGCCTATGGTTGGGCCGGCAATAGCGCTAATCCATGGCCACAGGCCGTGCGCGATGAGTGGGACACCATCGGTGTACAACCGCGTGGCTTGCCCGGCTCCACGCCAGTAAAGTGCGATGCCACTGCAACCACCGATCCGCTCCAAGAAAGCCTCCAGGTAGGTAAGCTCACCCGCGATGCCTGCGAAAAGCACACCCCGGGCTATACCAACTCGCTGACCACCGCGAATACCCTGCAGGACTGGGAAATGGTGCGCCGCGCCTTGGGCGAAGAAAAGATTGACATCGCCGGCACCTCCTATGGCACCTACCTCGGCTCCGCCTACGCCACCAAGTATCCGGAGCATACCGGCAAGGTCCTGTTGGATTCGGGCATGAGCCCCAAGCTGGCCTGGAATGGCATCTTTGCTTCGCAACAGCGTGGCTATGAAAAGGGACTGCATGATCTCTTTGGGTTCATTGCCAAAAATGACGCCAAGTACCACCTCGGCACCACCCCGCTGCAGGTCTATGAAAAGTGGTCTCAAAAGGTAGCTCGTGAGGCAGGTGTACGCCCTACCGTCTTGCCACCGAACGCCAAGATTGGTGACCTACCTCCAGGCCTCGAATTTGCCGGTCAGCCCGGTGCGGACATTATGACCGCCACCGGCCCATTGCGCGTGCAGGCGGAGTTCCTCAGCCAGAAGATTCAAAACCCCAACGCCCTGCAAGTAGCCTCCCCGTTACTGAACATGACGCGCCTCCTGGTTGTACCGACCCCTTCGCAATGGGATGCCTTTGCCAAGCACTTGAATGGCAGCGAGCCCATGGACACCGAGCAGCCTGACCCAGAGACACTGCGCAAACAGCAAGAATTCCTCGCTCAGGCGTCGAATATGCAGAACCTCATTGTCTGTAATGAAAATACCGTGCCTGGAAATCCGCTGCTATACCCGAGCTACCTGTGGTCCAACTTCGTCAGCGCTGATCCCTTCACCCAATTCAACTCTCTCTACGGCTCCGGCGCAGGCTGTGGTGGACGTGCGCCGGTCACGGGCCAGGCACCTCTCGACGGCTCCAAGCTCGCCACCAAGCCCCTCCAGATTCAAGCAACGGGCGACCCACAAACGCCGTACCAATACCACACGAGCCTCTCCAAGCCGATGCAGTCGCGTGTAGTCACCGTCCACGGCCCTGGCCATGGGCACTTTGCCTCTAAGAATAAGGTCGTTGATGACATTGGCGTGCACTACCTGCGCACCGGCGAAGTCACTACTGCCGACGCCCCCGGGTTGATTTAGTCCCCCACTACCCCATGCGCTAAAATCACATCGTTGGGAATTTTCCCAGCGATGTCTCCGTAGCTCAGCGGATTAGAGCATCGGTTTCCGGTACCGAAGGTCGCAGGTTCGATCCCTGTCGGGGACACGGTTACCGCTGACCACTAGACCTTTCTAGTGGTCAGCGGCTTATTTATCTTCCGGCCCGCTAATTATTTCCACTCCGGGTTTACGGTATCCACTCCTTGCGCCTTAGCCGCATGCTCAATCGCGTCCGCCAACCACTGGGCCAGCCCCTCCTGCTGCGCCTCATAATGGGCACGGAAGCGCTCGTCAGCTACGTAGCCGCGCGAGATTAAGAAGTGCTTTGCCGGCGTGACGGGAAAGAAGGCGCTTAATGCTTCGCGGTGCTTTTCGACGAGCCCCTGCGCCTCCTCCGACCACACATCCGCACCGCTCGCTACGGCCTGGGTCAGCTCCTTTTCCACCTCAACCACGCCGGCTTGCGCATCGCTCCAGTTTTTCTTCGACCAGCCGGCAGTGCGCTGCTGATACACAGCCTAATCCTCACTCGATCCGTAGGCCTCCTCGGCTTCTTGTTGATGCGCGGCGAAGTTGGCATCGCCGACAATCTGTCCGATTTCTTCGGTGGTGAGCTTTCGGTTATTCATTGCATCCTCCATCAAGGTGTCAATTGCTGCCAGCATGTCAGTAAGGCTGTCGCGCTGCGCGAGCAGGCTCTCCTTTTGCCTCCGCAAATGTTCTAAATCGGAGGCACCGCCATCTAGCAGCTGTTTAATATCGGTCAATTTCATACCGGTGGCGCGATAGATCAGAATCTTCTGCACGCGGGCGCAGTCCTGTTCGGTATAGAGCCGGTAATTGGACCAGCTGCGCCACGTTGGAGACAGCAAGCCTTGTGCCTCCCAGTGATGCAGAGTCCGTACCGTAATGCGGAAGAGCGCGGCTACCTCGCCAACGGTATATAGAACTTCATCGATGTCGTCCATGGCTTCATTGTCACGCCTTACGCTGCGTCAGGGTCAACTGCAGAGAGAATCTCCAGAAACACTTGCCAGAGTGTTGGGTTTATGCAACACTTGGGTGTATGACAGCAAACGACGCCCCTGTTTCAACAACGATCCGCGCCGAACGGTTCCGCAGACCCGGCCCCACACGTGGATTAATCGCGTCAATGTATGGCTGCGTGGCCGTATCCGCGATTTTCCTCATCATTGCCCTAGCATTTTCCGCCTATTGGGCCCTCTTTGCCATGTCGATAACAATCGCGCTCTCGTGCGTACCGTGGACCATTCTGCGAATTTCCATCGACTCCAAGGACACGAAGCCTCTGGCCTCTCTCGATGAATATGAGGCCCAGGTACTGGACCACTGGCGGCAAAAGGCGTTCAAGCTGTCTACGTCATTGCTTATCGGCGGGAGCGCGGCTGCTTTCATATCCAACTTTGGGTTCCTGGGCGCAGATATCTTCGAATTAAATAGCACCAAATTTCTCTTAGGAGTCGGCTACTACCTGCTCTTTAGTTATTTCATCTCTGCCACCCTGCCCGCTGTCGGCTACGCACTGACCTTCAACCAGAACTCGGAGGACTAAACATGCCCACTTTGACCATCGATCACCTCAATAAGTCCTTCGGGGAGACTCAAGCCCTGCGGGATATGACCTTTAGCGTTGGCGAAGGCGAAATCTTCGGCTTCGTCGGCTCCAACGGCGCCGGAAAGTCCACCACCATGCGCATTGCGCTTGGTGTGCTAGCGAAAGACTCCGGCGAAGTCTATTTCGATAGCACCCCAATTAATGACGATAATCGCCGCCGCATAGGTTATATGCCTGAAGAGCGCGGCCTCTACGGCAAGGAGCCGTTGCTGAGCCAGCTAGTCTTCCTCGGCACGCTGCACGGCATGGATAAACCCGCTGCCAAGCGCGCCGGCACTGAGCTCCTTGAGCAGCTTGGCCTGGGTGAGCGTATGGACGATAAGCTCGATGACTTGTCTTTGGGCAACCAGCAGAGGGTGCAGCTGGCGGCCTCCCTTATCCATGATCCTGACATGCTGATTCTGGACGAGCCTTTCTCCGGCCTAGACCCGGTTGCGGTCAACGTCATGTCAGACATGCTGCGCGAGCGCTCCAACCGAGGTGTGCCCGTCATTTTCTCCTCGCACCAGTTGGACCTGGTGCAGCGCTTGTGTGACCGCGTGGGCATTGTGACGAAGGGGCATATGGTGGCTGAAGGGGGCGTCGATAAGCTGCGCAGCCAAGGCCCGCCTCGCTTCGAGGTCGCTACCCCAGCGCGCGGCTGGTATCCGGAAGGCACGGAGCTGGTGGCAGAAACTGCCGATGCCGTAGTGCTCCAAGCCGATCCCGCCGTAGATGACCAGACGATCCTGCAGTCGGCCTTAGCCGCTGGCCCGGTGCATTCCTTCGGCCGCAAGATCCCAGATCTCACCGAACTTTTCCAGGACGTCGTCACCAGCAACCAGAATGAGGAGGCCTAAGCCATGCAGTATTCCGCAATGAAGACCATCGGGGTTGTAGCCAAGCGTGAGATGGCAGTCGCGCTGAAGTCGAAGATGGTAGTGGGCACTATGCTGCTACTCATCCTCGGCGCCATTATCGCGCCACTTGCTATCAGCTTCTTCAGCGGCGATGACGAACCTGATTCCGTAGCCGTCGTGGGCATGGAAGCGTCTGCTTTTGATGATTCCGGTATCGATGCCACAGAGGCAAAAGACCGCGCAGAAGCACAGCAATTGGTGGAAGACGACGAGGCCGATGCCGCCCTAGTACCGGCAGAGAACGACGGCTGGGATCTCCTCAGCAAGGGCGATACGCCTGCCGCGGTAACTACCACGGTCAACCAAATCGTGTCTTCTCAAGCACAAGCAACGGCGCTGGATAAGCTCAATATCGACCCACAGGACTTAGCAGACGCTACCCCATCCACCACAGTCAACCAGGTGAACTTAGAAGAAGAGGACGGCTCAGAGCAAAAGATGGCCGGCGTAGCCACGGTCCTCATTGGCGCAATGGTGGTCGTCTTTTCCGTCATGACCTTCGCCGGCCTCATTGGCGGCCGCGTCACGGAGGAAAAGTCGTCTCGAGTGGTGGAAATTATCTTGTCTTCCGTGCGTCCGGTGGACTTTTTGGCCGGCAAGATTCTGGGCAATACCATCGTTGGATTCCTAGCCACGCTGCTCATCTTGGGCGGCGGTGCTATCTCTCTTGCTACGACTGGATTGGCTAGTGACATCGAGCTGGACTACGGCTTGGTAGCCGTCCTCCTTGTTGGCGAGATTCTCGGCCTGCTCTTCTTTGGCAGCCTCTACGCTGCAGCCGGCTCGATGGTGCAGCGCACCGAGGATCTCCAATCCACGCAGGCACCTATCCTGTTCCTCGTCTTTGCCACCATGTATGTACCGATGTTCGGCTGGATGCACCTAGATGCCACATGGATGCAGGTCATGACCTGGCTGCCGCCGGTATCCATGCTGGTCGCCCCTATGCAGGTGGCCGGGGGCAACCTCAGCTGGCTGGGACTTGCCGCTAGCTACCTGCTCATGGCCTTGGTCACGGCACTTATTATCGTCATCGTTGGCCGCATCTACCGCCGCGCCATTTTGAACAATGGACGCAAAATGACCTGGCGCCAAGCCTTGGGCAAATAAAAATAATCCGGCTCCCCGCCGATTGTGCGGGAGCCGGATTCTTCTATGTGCCGAAGCTACTGAGTAATGAACTCGTTGGTGATCGGCTGGGTGATGTCCAAGGTGCCGTGCTCGATGTAGTACATACCGAAGAACATGGCAGCAACCATTACCAGTGCCAGCAGCATGTTCGGGATCCACTGCACAAAGACGGAAACCCAGCCCTTGCTCTTATCGCGAGCTGCCGCTTCGCGCTGTTCCTGAGCCTCACGCTCGTTCATAATGATAAAACCTTTCGATCCACCGAGGATTAACTACGGATATCTTAACAGTTAAGTGCCCACAAGGCCGCATTCCTCGCACTTTTGATTGACACCAAAATTCGGCAATTAAATTCCTGGGTCCTCATCATTGAGCAGCGCCTCTACGAAGGACTCGCGGTCTCCAAGCATGCGCTCAATGTCCTCTTCTGCGCCGACGATCCACAGCTCGGTGTCTTGGTCATAGGTGAGAGCGGAATCTGGGTAGGCCTCTAGTGCCTCCTCCATGGCGGCAACCTGGTCCTCGCTGGCGGCGTTGTCCAAGTGCACCTCTGGATCGCCGATGCGCGGGCTAAGCTCCTCCAACGCGGTGATCCCGTAGGTCTTATATTGCTTCTTCGGGTGCTCAAAGAGCTCTTGTCCCATCATGGAGCTTAATCCTTTCCGTGTAGTAGCGAATCTGGCACGTACCCCTCATAGCCCGGGATGTTATTGACCTGAAGTACTCCGGCGAAAAAGCGCCGCAGCGCCGGTACGTCCTCGGGTTGCAGATGGTCAAAGACCATGCGGCGCACGGATTCCACGTGTTCAGGAGCGGCACGCCGCAGGTGTTCTAGGCCAACATGAGTCACGCACACGTTGATGCCGCGAGCATCGTCCTCGTCTGGTTCCTTGGTGAGCAGGCCGCGCTTTTCCATGCGAGTTACTTGGTGGGAGGCGCGGGAGCGGTCCCACTCCAGCTGCGTGCACAGTTCGTGCAGGCGCAGGCGTTGTTCCGGTGCCTCGGACAGGGCAACGAGGACGGCGAACTCGGAGGCAGATACTTCGCCGCCGGCCTTGAGCGTTTCCTCCATTCCCCTATCGATCTTGCGCACGGCGCCAAGGAGCAGGCGCCATAGCTCCTGCTCTTCGTCGTCTAACCAGCGAGTTTGATAAGGCATGGCACTAGATTACCCCTTTGAGCGCGGCTATGTCGCGCTCACTGCGTCCCGGCACGCGGGAGTAGCGCTCCGGCATGCAGGTAAAGACCAACACCTGGTTGTCTCGGCCCACGTGGGAAAAGAGCGTGGCCATAAGTTGCAGGCGGTGTGCATCGGTAGAGCCCAACGCGTCATCCACAATGACGGGAACCGACTCCGGCCCCACCAATTGCGCGATGGCAAAGCGGGTGAGGATGGCCAGCTGCTCGCGGGCACCACCGGAGAGGCTGGCCAGGCTCACCGTCTCATTGTCCTGGGTGCGGGTGGTCACGCGGAGGTCGTCATCGAGCTCGAAAGTGATGTCGCCGCCGTACACGGTGCGGGCCAGCCGCGACAGTGCAGCCACGAAGGGCGCGGCGTAGCGCTGGCGGGCGGCGTCGCGGTGCTTGAGCAAAAGTTCTCGCAGATAGCGAGCGGCTTGCGCACGCTTGTCCACACTCTCATATACCGCCCGAGCCATCTCCACCGCCGCGGTGGCCTGTTGGGCGCGCTCGGCGGCACCGGAGTGGAAATTCACCTCGCTGGAAAGCCGACCAAGGTCTACCTCGCAGCGTTGGATCCGGTCGGTCAGGTAATCCAGGTGGGACTGCGCGCCTTCCACCAAGGAGTTGGCGGTCTTAAGGTCTACAGCTTCCATCTGATCCAGTTGCCCGCGCAGGTCTCCCACGACGCCTTCTAGGCGGCTGACCTCGGCACGCAGGTCCTCGTCGGCGGCGCGTTCGCGCGCGGAGGAAAGGTCTCGAGTCACGCGCTGCGCGTTTTCGCGGGCCGCGGCAAGTTCGGCATCGAGGCGCACAGCCTCATGGGCTAGGCGGCTTTCGCGGTACGGCACGAGTTCGCGGTCGAGCGCATCGACCTTTTCGCTAGCTTCTTCCTCCGCGGCTTCGGCGGCGACGAGGTTTAGCTCCTCCTCGTCCGCAAGGTCTGCGACTTTCTCAGCCAGTGCGGCATGCTGGGCGCGCAGCTCACCCAAATCATCCGGTCCCAGTTCCGCGGCAAGAGCGCGGGTGGCGGCATCGAGGGCGTCGTTCTGTGCACGGTGCGTCTCATGGGCTTCCTCGGCCGCAGCCACTGAACCTACGCCCAGGGTATCGAGCAGCTCGTGCAGCCGGGTGCGGGCCTGTTCCACATCGCGCTGGGTGTCTTGCGCGGAATAGGAACCGGCCGAAAAGCGGGCGGTGATATCGCCGATGGTGATAACGCGGGCGTCGACAAGCTCAACGGCGGTGTCCTCCCCCACCTCGATGTCCTCGCCATCAACGCGGATGGTGGAGCCAGCAGGTCCGGAGAAATGGACCTTGGCGGCGGCAGCCTCGTGCAGGCGCTCGGCCACCGACAGCGCTGAGTCCGCCTTATGCAGGCCGGTGATATCGGCAGCGGTGACCTCGCGGCCGCGCTGGGCGATGGTCGCACGGGCCTGGTCCACCTCGGCAGCTAGGCCGTCAAGCGATTCCAGCCGGGCGCTGAGCTGCTCAAACTTCTGCTTGTCCTGTAGGCGACGTGCCTGTTTAAGAGTGGTGCGGGCCGCGGCATAGTCCTCTTTGGCTTCTGCTAGATGCTTCTCCAGCGATTCTCTGGACGCGGCTTCTTCTTTCGCCTTGTCCTGGGCGGCGGTGAGCTTGTCCTGGGCGGCCTCGGTGGCCACGGCAGCTTCCTCGGCCGCGGTGACGAGCCCGGCGCGCTCGGTGACAGCGGCTTGCGCACGGGCAAGATCCTCTGAAGCACGAGCGAGGGTGGCCTTATGGGAGTCCAGGGTGGCCTGCGCGGTGGCGGCTTCCTCGGCCTGCGCCTGTTTGTCGGTGAGATCGGCGCGGGCGGCGGGGAGCTCTGCTTCAGCGGCGGCTTGGTCGCGCTCGAGTTGCTCGTAGCGCTCGACCACGGAATCGAGCTCGCGCAGGACGCGGGTGGCTTCTGTGTATCCCTCTTCGGCGCGGGCTAGGGCTGCGACGGCGTCCTTGTACTCGCCGGCCGGGTTACCTTTCGCCGCGGTGAAGTAGCGCTGGTATTCCTTGTCCACGCGAGCGAGCAACGCGGAATCGTCGCCGGAGACCTCGTCCTCGGCCAGGCCGGATTCGCGCTCGAGCGCGCGGGTCAGGCTGGGAATGCCAACGGCAGAGATGGCCTCGCCGGTGTCGTCTTGGCGCATAAAGAGGGCGTCGACAAGCGAGCGATCCAAATGCTCAGAGAGGATGCGCTCCAGCTCATCGTCGGCCTGGCTGCCGGTAAACTGCGCCGGCCGTGGGGAAGAAACATTCAGCTCGCAGGATTTCTTAGACAGCCAGCGTTTGGCAATGCGGAAGCGGTACTCCCCCACGCTCAGCTCGGCCGTTACTTCCGGGGCAACGTCCTTGCCCACCGGCTGCAGGGAGCGAATGCGCTTGGAGCGGCCGCTGTGCTTTTCGGTGAGCACCACATCGAGCGCCTCCACGATGGTGGACTTGCCGGCCTCGTTCTCGCCGTGGATGACCACGACACCGGTCTCGGGCAGCTCATCGAGGACCAGGTGCTCAATGCCGCGGACGTTGGTGAGTTCTAGGCGGTGGATGCGCATTAGGACTGTCCCTCCAGGCGGAATAGCAGGTTGGCGGCGTCGCGGGCGACGGGATCCTCGCGGTTATCCAATAGTTCATGCAGCGCTTCGGCCGCATAGCCGGAAATATCGAGGCTGGCCAATTCCTCCTCGCTGGGTTCCAAGTAAAGGTCCATGGTGCGCTCACGCGGGCGCAGGGACGCAAATACGGCCTCATACTCGTCCAGTCCGCGCTGCAGGCGGGCGTGGGCCTCGACGCCGAGCGTGCCGCGCAGGCTATATTTCACGGCCGTGCGCACCTTATCGGGGTACTCGCCTAGGCGCGCAAGGAAGCGGTCCACGTCTTCGGCGGAATCCACGGCAGCGTCGAGGGCTTCAAAGGTCCAGCGGCCAATGCGGCGCTTATCGACGTCCACCTTATCCCCCACGCGCACCACCAACGCATTGCCGGAATCGGATTCGCCGCCACCAGTACTCGTTTCCTTATAGTCCGTGGTCTCCGGGCTACCGGAGAACCACACCCGGCCGGTCGTGCCAAGGCTCGCGGTGGAGTGGGTATCGCCCAGCGCCAGGTAGTCGATGACCCCGCGGTCCAGGCAGTCCTCGACGAAGGCAAGGTCGATGGTATCGGCGTCATCCTCGCCGGAGCGGGAGTCCACCTGGCCGTGGCCGACTGCGATGCGGATGCCCGCGGCCGGCTCCAAGGGTTCGAGCGCTTGGCGGACCAAGTCGTGATTCGCGCGCTTGGACAGGTACGGCGCGCCAACCAGTTCCACGCCGGGTGCGACCTCGATGGGCTCCGAGTCTGCTATGACGTGGACATTGTCCGCGCTGGCCTTATAAAAGACCGAATCCGCCACCAGCGGGTCGTGGTTGCCGGGCAGGACATAGACCGGCACCGGCAGGCGCTTGAACATCTCCGTGGCGCGGGCGAGGATTTCGCGCGAGAGGGCATTGTGCTCAAAGACGTCGCCGGCCACGACTATGAAGTCCGCGCCCGTGTCCTGAGCCAGCTCTCCCAGCCGGACGATGGCGGCCTCGCGGTCATCATTAAAGCGGCCTTGAGCCTCGCCCTTCAAGAACCACCGGGTCATGCCCAGCTGAAAATCGGAGGTATGGATAAACGTGGTAGCAGTCATTAGTGCGAGAGGTGATAGTAGAGGTCTTCAATATCGGATACCGCGCGCAGGAGATCCAGATTGGTGTGTGAAACCGAGCGCATGGCCTTGCGCAACAGGTCCGGATCGGAGTCATCGATGGCTGGGGCTACCTTGGGCTGCGGCAGCTTCGGCAGCTCGCGGCCGTTCCAGAAGATGTCATTCTTTTCTTCCTCGGACAGGTCGCTCGGGGTAAAGCTTTCGCGGCTGACCGTCTTGGCCTGCTCTAAGACCATGCGCTCCAGCCGGGCAAAGTCCAGCCCGCGCATATTAAAGATGACGGCCGGGTCCGCATCAGCGCGGGTGGCGAGCTTATCGCCCACCGCCACGATGTGCTTGCACACGTACTCGCCATCCGGGCAGTCGCAGGTCAGGCGGAGGTCTTCGGCCTCGGGGGCAAAGAGGGTGTCCAGGGCGGCGTCGGAAAGCAGGCCCTTGCGCGCATTGGCCACGGAATTGGGGGTCCGGGCGAACTCGGTGGCCAGCTGGGCAATATCGTCGTTATTGCGGTACGGCAGCTGGATGAGCACCGCAAAGGGCTCGTTCTGGGAGCCAGCCACGCGCCCGTGGATGGCACCGTTGCGCACCTCGAGACCCACGACGTGTCCGCCCTCGGCATACTGGCGGCCGCGGGTAATCCGGCCGCGATCCGCGCCCTGCGAGGTAAAGGCAGCAATACGCGATGCGGTAGTGGACAGGATGCGCCCGCTGCGGTCCACGTGATTGACCTCGGCCGGGGTGCTTACCCGCTTGCGAGTGCCAAAATTGGCATAGATAACATTGTCGTCGCCTTGGACGGCCATGGATTACTCCCTCCCCCGGTAGCTCATGAGTGCGGCCAGCTGATCCGGATCCAGCTCGGTGAGCCAGCCCTCGCCTTCGCCCACCACGGCGCCGGCCAGCTGCGTCTTACCGTCCAAGATATCCTGGATGGATTCCTCCAGCGTACCTGCGGTGATCATCTTATACACCTGCACATTGCGGCGCTGGCCAATGCGGAAGGCACGGTCCGTCGCCTGGTTTTCCACCGCCGGATTCCACCAGCGGTCCATGTGCACGACGATAGAGGCGGCCGTGAGGTTCAGGCCGGTGCCACCCGCCTTGAGCGATAGGATCATCGCCGGCGGTCCGTCCTCGGACTGGAAATCTTCCACCATCTGGTCGCGCTTATTCTTGGTTACTCCGCCGTGGAGGAAGGGGATCTCGCGGCCGAGTTGGTCGCTCAGGTAAGGCTGCAGGATATCGCCAAAGGCCTTGTACTGGGTAAAGACGAGGAGTCGCTCGCCGGATTCGGTGGCCTCGTCCACGATGCGCATGAGCTCTTTGACCTTGCCGGAGCGGTGCTTGCCCTTCAGCGTCACCGGCGAGTTATCGCCTAGGTAGTGCGCGGGGTGATTACAAATCTGCTTAATGCGGGTTAGCGAGGCCAGCACCAAACCGCGCTTATTGATGCCTGTCGCCTCCTGCAGGTCCTTCTTTACCTGGTTGACCAGTGCCTTATACAGGGCGGCCTGCTCGGTGGTCATGGATACGGTGAGGATCTGCTCGGACTTTTCTGGCAAGTCATCGATAATATTCGGGTCCGTCTTGACGCGGCGGAGGATAAACGGTGCGGTGAGTTGGCGGAGGCGCTCGGACATCTCCTCGTCATTATTGCGCTCGATGGCCTTGGCAAAGTGATTGCGGAAGAACGAGGCGGTGCCCAACACGCCGGGATTGCAGAAATCCAGGATGGAGCGCATCTCGGAGAGTCGATTTTCCACCGGGGTGCCGGTCAGCGCCACGCGGTGCTCTGAGGGCAGCGAGCGCACGGCTTTGGACGAGCGGGTCGCGGAGTTCTTGATGGCCTGGGCTTCATCGAGGACAACGCGCTGCCAGCCCACCTCGCCCATGTCATTAAAGTCGCGGCCCACGGTGCCGTAGGTAGTGATAACGAGATCGCTCACGCCGGCCTCCTTAAAAAAGTCCTCGCCGCGCGGGCGACTCGAGCCGTGCTGCACCATGACCTTAAAATCTGGAACGAAGCGTTGAGCCTCGCGGGCCCAGTTGCCCACCACGGACGTTGGTGCCACCACGAGCGTGGGACCGGTCTGCTCACCGCGGTCCTTTTCCACCGCGAGTAGGGACAGTAGTTGGAGGGTTTTGCCGAGCCCCATGTCGTCGGCAAGCACTGCCCCAATGCTGTTGCGCGACATCCAATACAGCCAGTCGACGCCACGACGCTGGTACTCGCGGAGCTCCGCCTGCACAGTCGTGGGGATCTCCACGCGTTCCGGGGCGACCTTATCCACCCCGCCGAGCAGCGCCGTGTGCCAGGTGCTGCCGGTGAACTCGATGGGCTCTTGGGTCATGGACTCCAGCGCCAGCTCGCGCAGCTCAGCCACGGTGACCTGCTCGTGCTCCTCGCCGCCCTCATTAAACTCCTGGCGACGGCGTTCCACGTCCGCCATCAGGGCTTCCCACCCTGGCTGGTCGAGCTGCTTGGCCATTTCCGCGGAGGCAGCTAGCTGCTCGAGCTCCTTCTTCTTGCGCGCGATGGACTTTTCCCGCAGCGCGTCCATGTAGCCGGAGACTTGGGAAACGACCTGCTTATCGGCCATGACCCACTTGCCGCGCAGCTGAATGAGGCCGGACTTGGAATTGACCAGGTCCTCCATCTCTTCTTCGGTCAGCTCCACATCGCCTACGGACATGCGCCAGTTATAGTCCACCAGCTTATTCATGCCGATGTGTTTCTTCGTGGCGGCCTCGGCCGGATCGCGGGCCTCGTGGGTTTCCAGCTTGGCCTTAGTCTCCATCTGTGCCCAGGCTTTGGGCAGCATGACGGTCACGCCGCTGGCCTTGAGCTTATCCACCTCGTGGGTAATAAAGTGGGTGAGCTGGTGGGTTTCAAGGTAGACGTCCCAGTCGCCGTCGCCAGGCTGCGGCAGCTGCGCGGTCTCCCCCAGCGTGGGTGCGATGCGCACGGCTTTGCGGTGAGCCTCGCGCAGCTTTTCCACACTCGCCCTATCCAAACTCTGCGCCGACACCGGCCGCGGAGAATCCGTGCCCGAGCGCACCCGCACGCGCACTGGCCACTTGGCCGTATCCGGGTCAACGTCAAGCGGCTCCTCCACGATGTAGACCAGCTGGAGCTCAACCTCGTAGATGGAATTCTTCCACTCATTGAGCCCGCGCAGCAGCTGCGAGCGTCCCCGCCGGATTGGCCGCGTATCGAGCAGGGCGCGGGCGAACTCGTGCCATGGCATCGGCCGCGGCGCCTCCGCCACGGGCCGCAGCTCGCGAAAGGCAATCCAGTGGGTGAGCTCATCGGCCATGTCATCCGAGAGCGCCCGATTATTCACGTGCAAAATGCCCGGCGCGGCCGCCATCATCTCCGCGAGCCAGCCGCGCTCGCCCAGGCCGGAGGCCAGCTGCCACATGGGGAACCACTCATTGGCTTGGTAAGCCAGCCGGAAGGTCACGCGCCCGGCGCGCACGAACTTGCACAGGCCGCTGTAGGCATGAATCAGCCACTGAAGGTCGGGGGCGATGGTGGCGGGCGGCTTGTGGTTCAGGTGCTCCATTTGGGCGAGCGCCGCCACGGCCTCTTCGGGGCCGAACATCGCCATGGGCACCATCAGGGAGACATCCTTGCCCTTTGGCGTACGCAGCGATACCCGCGCTCGGTTGCGGAAGGATTTCTTCGCCAGGATGGACTCCACCGCTGGCGGGAAGGTGCCCTCAGGAACGGCATTGGGCATGACGATCTTGTGTCCTTCTACCTGTTCAATCCATAGACCTAGTCCCGTAACGGGGAGCCACAGTCCATGCACGAGGTAAGAAGCCATAGCCGCCAGCATAGCAGCCCCTTTTGGTTTTGTTACAGGCTCGTTATGTTCCACCCTTTTCCCAGTTGAACGACAGAAAATCGAAACGGAGATCTGCGCCACACCTGTGTTTTCGCTTGGGTTAACCTTGTGACCCCGTTAACGTGAGAATGTCATCACACACCTACAAGGAGTAAAACGTGCAAGATTCAACTTGGTACGTCATTGCGATGATCGTGTATCTCCTCGCAATGGCAGCCATTGGCTATTGGAGCTACAAGCAAACCGATCAATATGACGATTATGTTTTGGGCGGCCGTGGTCTGCACCCATTCGTAGCGGCCCTCTCCGCAGGCGCTTCCGACATGTCCGGCTGGCTGCTCATGGGCCTGCCTGGCGCGCTCTTCCTCTCCGGCATGTCCGAGCTATGGATGGCCATCGGCCTGCTCGTCGGCTGCTGGGCAAACTGGAAGTGGGTCGCACCGCGCCTGCGCTCCTACTCGGAGATCGCGGCCAACTCCATTACCGTGCCGTCCTTCTTTGAAAACCGCCTGCACGATAAGTCCCGCCTGCTGCGCATCATCTCCGCAGCCATCATCATCTTCTTCTTTACCTTCTACGTCTCCTCCGGCATGGTCTCCGGCGGCCGCTACTTCGAGTCCACCTTCGGTGGCGACTACCTCACCGGCATGCTTGTTATCGCCGCGGTGACCATCTTCTACACCTTCGTCGGCGGATTCTTGGCTGTGTCCTACACGGACGTCGTCCAGGGCGTGCTTATGTTCGTCGCCTTGATGATCGTGCCAATTATGGCAATCGTCTCTCTCAGCGATCCTGCTTCCATCTTCTCTTTCGCAAGCAATAATGCCTACGGCACCGATGGCGTAGTGGAAAATGACAACTACTTCTCCATGTTCGCGGGCGTTTCCGCTGGCGTCATCATCGGCAACCTGGCCTGGGGCCTGGGCTACTTTGGCCAGCCACACATCGTGGTCCGCTTCATGGCGCTGCGTAAGCCTTCCGACGCCCGCCAGGGCCGCTTCTACGGCGTTACCTGGATGGGTCTGTCCGTTATCGGCGCTATCTTCGTCGCTCTCTCTGGCACCGTCTACTTCACCCAGACCGGCCACAGCATCACCGACCAGGAGAACTTCGAAACCATCTTCCTGGATATGGCGCAGGCCATGATGCACCCACTGCCCGCAGGCTTCGTCCTGACCGCGGTTCTGGCCGCCATCATGTCCACCATGTCGTCCCAAATGCTCGTCGTCTCTACTTCCCTCATCGAGGACCTCTTCCTCATCTTTGCTAAGAAGAAGCCCAGCGAGCAGGTCCTCATCAATCTCTCCCGCACCGCCATCGTCGCCATCGCGGTCATCGCCGCCCTGCTGGCAATCAACCCATCTGACTCCATTTTGGGTCTGGTTGGCTTCGCTTGGGCAGGCTTTGGTTCTGCCTTCGGCCCGATCATCTTGCTCTCCCTGTACTGGAAGCGCCTCAACTCCGCCGGTGCCATTGCCGGCATGCTTACCGGTGCAATCGTTGCTATTGGCTGGGGCATGTCTCCGCTTTCCGACGTCCTCTACGAAATCGTCCCAGGCTTCTTCCTGGCCCTCATCGTGGCGGTTATTGTCTCCAAGCTCACGAAGGAGCCTAAGCCAGAGGTTGTTGCCGAATTCGAAGAGTCCACCAAGCTGGCCAAGCTCGTGGAAAATGACTCCAACCTCGACTTTGAGGAAGCCGCAGAAAAGGTCACCGATAAGTAATCGGAACCAACGCGGACTCCTCGCAGTCCAATAGGACATGAAGTCCTATTACCTGGCCGCGCTATCATGCATCACCGTCCTCATCGGTGCATGGTATGCGTGGCCTTTTCCGCGTTTTGACGTCACCACGCTCCCCTCCCGCCCCGAAGCCGCCGGCTACAACCGTGAAGACTTCGGCATCTGGCAGCCCCACGGCGCCTGCACCACCCGCGAGGTCATTCTAGAAAGCCAATCCAGCGAACCCCTCCACGCCTGCCACGCCCGCAGCGGGGCCCTTTATGACCCCTATAGTGGCACCACCATTCCCGCTACCTCGCCCATTGAGATCGACCACATCTTTCCCCTCTCCGCGGCCTATGACATGGGCGCTTCCGAGTGGGACCGCGAAACCAAGGTCCGCTTTGGCAACGACCCGCTCAATCTCGTAGCCACCAGCCGTGAGCTCAACCAAGAAAAGTCAGACGCCCTCCCCGCGGAATGGCTACCTCCCGCCAACCGCTGCGACTATTCCCGCCGCCTTGCTGACATAGCCCGAAAGTACTCCCTTCCCCTGCCTTCCAAGGACGTGCGGGTGATGCAAAGGCAATGTCGGTTAGCCGTACTCACCGGAAATTGATTAGGGTTGACGTGGCAACTTTCCGCGATTGAAGGGTTCTTTCAATGACTTCTTTCCTTGTATTCCTCCACGTGGCCGCAGCCATTCTCTTGATCGGCCCAGTATGCGTATCAACCTCTAGCTTCCAGACCCAAATGGTCAAGGCAGCACAGGGTGACCACGCGGCGCTCGGCTCCGCTCGCGTCCTGCACAACATCACCAATACCTACGGCTACATCTCTGCCATCGTGCCTATCCTCGGCCTCGGCGTATTCCTTTCCGATATCAGCGCTTACAAGTCCGAAGTGAACTTCCACATCGCCATCTTGGTTGCCATCATCGCATGGTGCCTGCTCTTCTTCGTCATTCTGCCAAAGCAGAAGAAGGCGATGGCCGCCCTCGAATCGACTGAATCCTTCGACTACGCGGCAGCTAAGAAGCCACTGTCCGCATTCGGCGGCGTATTCAACCTTCTGTGGATCATCTGCCTCATCCTGATGTACGTCCACTTCTAAGTGGCCTTCTAAAAAGCCATTTACTCCTCTGGGACAGTGTCTTCACTGTCCCTTTTCTCGTTTTCTAGCTCTTCCTTCAGCTTTTGCGCATCTTCGTGCGCATTTTCTCGACGCCGCCGCGTCGCCTGCGCCACAGTCTGCGCCCACCTCCGATTCTTCGGCGCGAGCGGCCCGCTGGCTTCGTCATAGACCCAAGTCGAATCTTCAAAGAGCCAGACGACGTCCCCGCTAATCGGATCCTTGATATAAAACGCCCGTCCATCAGTCTTGATGTTGTGGTGATGTTGACACAGGCAGGTCAAGTTTGCCGCCGAAGTAGGTCCTCCGTCAGCGAAATCATGCCGGTGGTCCATCTGGGAAGCCATCGCCGGCCGCGTACATCCGGGCCACCGGCAGGTTCCATCGAGCCCTTCCACAAAGGCGCGAATATGCGGCGGCGTGACATAGTTTCCGCTTTCATCTTGTGCCGCCTTCTCCATGTCGCGCACGGTCGTGGCCCGCGATTGCATGTCATCGGCAACCTCCGGCGAAACCCACCCCAAGCTTTGGACGAAGGCGGGAGCATCCGGCAGATCGCAGCGGTACATATTGAGCACCACCTTCGCCTTAGCCTCAGCCTCGCCAGTGAGCAACTCGACCGCAGCCTGAGCCAAGGAGATGTCCTTCTCCGAGGCCACACCGCGAATATTTCGGTCAATGATTTCGGCAGTCTCTAGGCCCACGTCGAGACAAACAGCGGCCCACTCCCCGCCCGTAGGCTCGAGGTGATAGGACTCCTTGCGCCGCGGATCGCGTGCGGCGATGGTCGGATCAAGGCGGACAATGAGCTCCCGCAGCTTTCGCCGCAGGTTGCGATGGGACGGTAATTTTTGGTTGGGGCGTTTGGGGGTGAGGTAGGTGGTTAATTCGGCGTCGATAAGCAGGCATTGTTCGGCGTCAATCTCTCCCAACTTGGAGAGGGTCTGATCGATGGTAATTAAGCGGTCTAAATCTAAGTGGTAGTGCTCTTCCTGCCGGGCTTTAAGGCGCGGCAGCTCCTGCAATCGCTCAAAGGCGAAAATAATATTTCTAATTCGGGACTGCCGTGTTCCGGTGAGATCCGACAGTGATTGGCTAATTATTTCGATATCATCATCCGGGTCTGGATGCAGGCGTTTCCATAGGAGGTATTCTGCCTTGCGAATGTCTGTAGCTGCTTGTGAGGTGGAATTTGCTGGATTGGTATTGGCAAAGTAGGGCGCATTCATGGACTTCCCCCGCAGAAGTTTCTCTAGAACATGTTTGCGCTTTCAGTATACAAAAACCCTCCGACACACTACCCCCGTTTATAGTAAAACCGCAGGTCAAATGGCACGAAAAAATGGGCCTCCAAAGAGGCCCATCGAGTCGAAAATGCTAGTCGCGCCAGCGTCCACCGCGCTTGCGTCCACCGCCGTGGTCACGGCGAGGTGGGCGGCCGGTGTCCTTTTGAATCTTGATCAGCTGGCCGGAAATGCGGGTATCTTTCAGGCGGTCCAGCACTGCTGGGTCGAGGTTCTTTGGCAGGTCAACCAGGGTATGGCCCACCGCGATGGTGATGCGGCCAAAGTCCTTGGCAGACAGGCCACCCTCGTTGGCAATAGCGCCGACGATGGCTCCTGGGCGCACATTTTGCCGCTTGCCGACGTCCAATCGGTACGTCTCAAAGTCTCCGTCCGGCCGCTTGGGGCCGCGACCCTTGCCGCCGCTCTTGAAATCGCGCTTGCGATCATCGCGGCGGTCGCGGTCACGCTTCGGCTTGGGAAGCGGCTTGTCTTCCATCAGGAAGTTCTTGCCACCCTGCAGCATGACGGCGAGGGCTGCAGCGATGTCATCCATAGCCGCATTATTGTCCTCGGAGTACTTGCGCACCAAGGTGCGGAAGAAGTCCGCCTGCTTATTGTCCATGGAGTTGGTAATGGACTGCGCGAACTTTTCCTTGCGCTTTTCATTGACCTCATCGACGGACGGCAGTTCCATCTCTTCCAAGCGGGCGTTGGTCACGCGCTCGATGGAGCGCAGCATGCGGCGCTCGCGCGGGGTGACGAACAGGATGGCTTCGCCGGAGCGTCCAGCGCGGCCGGTGCGGCCGATGCGGTGCACGTAAGACTCGGTATCGTTCGGGATATCGAAGTTCACCACGTGCGTGATGCGCTCAACGTCGAGGCCACGGGCGGCGACGTCGGTAGCCACGAGGATGTCTAGGCGGCCATCCTTGAGCTGATCGACGGTGCGCTCACGCTGCGCCTGCGCAATATCGCCGTTGATGGCGGCGGCGCTGAAACCGCGGTCACGCAGGGTCTCGGCCACCTCTTCAGTCTCGTGCTTGGTGCGGCAGAAGACGATGATGGCGTCGTAATTGATGACCTCAAGGATGCGGGTGAAGGCATCCATCTTTGCGCGGTGCGGAATGAGGAGGAAGCGCTGCGTGATGTTGTCATTGGTGCGGCGCTCGGACTTCACCGTGACCTCGGCGGGGTTGTCGAGGTACTGCTTAGAAAGGCGCCGGATAGCGTTCGGCATGGTGGCCGAGAAAAGCGCCACCTGCTTGCGGTCCGGGGTGTCCTCCAGGATGCGCTCGACGTCTTCTTGGAAGCCCATGTTCAGCATCTCATCGGCCTCATCGAGGACGAGGAACTGCAACTGGGACAGGTCCAGCGAGCCCTTCTCCAGGTGGTCGATGACGCGACCCGGGGTGCCCACGATGACCTGCGCACCGCGGCGCAGACCGGATAGCTGAATGCCATAGGCTTGGCCACCGTAGATAGGCAGCACCTCGACACCCTTGAGGGACTCGGCGAAGGATTGGAAGGAGTCCGCCACCTGCAGGGCCAGCTCGCGGGTTGGCGCGAGCACGAGGGCCTGCGGGTGGCGGGCCTTGGTGTCAATCTGTGACAGAACCGGCAGCGCAAAGGCTGCGGTCTTGCCGGTACCGGTCTGGGCAAGGCCGACAACGTCGCGGCCTTCCATCAAGATCGGGATGGTTTCTTCCTGAATGGGGGACGGCTTGGTGAAGCCAACTTTCGCAACGGCCTCCAGAATTTTCTCTGGCAGGCCAAGATGCGCGAACCCCTGGGAGTTGTCGTTGGCTGAATCTTGGGACTCAGCGCCGGTGTCCTCAGAAGTATTCGCAGCCCTGGTGTCCTTGGTGACACCTTGCGAGTTGTCCTGAGATTCCGACTTATTAAAATCTTCCGGCTCGTTGACGCCGCCGGTGGCGTTATCGGTAATGCTCATTGCTTCACCAACCCTACGCGATTGCCGCCCCAAACTCCATATCCTAAGCGCCCGCGACGAAAGTGCGGTAGCTCAGTGGCATGCCTGGGCGGTAAGCCAAGTGCACGGCGCTGGGGGCGTCGAGCACGTGCAGGTCCGCGGCGGCACCCTCCACGATGGTGCCCTTGGCGGGGCGGCCCTGCGGGTCGTGGCCGTTGCCAACGTTGTGGCGGCGCAGGGCGGTCGCTCCGCCGGTGGTGGCGGCGTGGATGGCCTCATCGACGGAGAGGTGCTGCTGCAGGACCGCGGTGGTCACGCAGTAATTCATCGAAGAGGTATAGGACGTGCCGGGGTTGAGGTTGGAGGCGATGGCGAGGGTAGCTCCGGCGTCGAGAAGCGTGCGGCCCGGGGCGAGCGGCTCGCGGGTGGACAGGTCGCACGCCGGCAGCATGGTGGCCACGGTATCGGAATTGGCTAGCAGCTCGACGTCCTCGTCGGTTAGGTGATTGACGTGGTCTACCGAGGCGGCGCCCAGTTCGACGGCGAGGGCAACGCCTGGACCCACGCCCAGCTGGTTGCCGTGCACGCGCAGGCCAAGGCCCAACTTCTTACCGGCCTCCAGCACGCGGCGGGATTGTTCCTCGTTGAAGGCGCCGCGCTCACAGAAGACGTCGATCCACTGCACGTAGGGAGCAACGCCTTCGAGCATGGGGCCAACGACCTCGTCGAGGTACTCCTCCGCGTCCGCTCCCGGCGGGACCAGGTGCGCACCTAAGAAGGTCACGTCATCGACGTGGCGGGAGGCTACCTTGGCGGCCTCCACCTCGGACTCGGTATTGAGGCCGTAGCCCGTCTTGGTTTCGAAGGTGGTGGTGCCACCGCGGCGGCCGGCGGCCACGCGGTCCGCCACCAGCTTGTCCAGGCGGTCGGTGCCGGCCTGGCGGGTGGCGTCCATGGTCACGGCGATGCCGCCTGCCTCATAGGAACCGCCGGAGATGCGGGCCTCGAATTCGGCGGAGCGGTCACCGTCGAAGACCATGTGGGTGTGCGAATCTACCCAGCCGGGCAGGACGGCGCGGCCACCCAGGTCCACCTTCTCATCGGCGGCCGGAGCCTCGGAGGCTGGGCCGACCCAGGCGATGGTGCCGGATTGGGCGATAATGGCGGCGTCGTTAAGCGTGCCACGCTCGCTGACCGTACGGAGTTCTGAAATGCCGGTAAAAAGTGTGCTCATCTAGTCCCTTGCCTTGAATTCCATTGGAATGCGGACGCCGCGCTCGTCGGCGACCTCCTTTGCGCGAGTGTAGCCGGAATCAACGTGGCGGATAACGCCCATGCCCGGATCATTGGTGAGCACCGCGCGCAACTTGGCCGCGGCGAGTTCGGTGCCGTCTGCAACGGTGACCTGGCCTGCGTGGATGGAGCGGCCCATGCCCACGCCTCCGCCGTGGTGGAGGGAAACCCAGGTAGCGCCGGAAGATACGGCAGTCATGGCATTGAGCAGCGGCCAGTCGGCCACGGCATCGGTGCCATCGAGCATGGCCTCGGTTTCGCGGTATGGGGATGCCACGGAGCCAGAATCCAGGTGGTCACGGCCGATGACGATCGGCGCCTTGATCTTGCCCTCGCGGACCAGGTCATTAAAGAGCAGACCAGCCTTGTGGCGCTCGTTGTAGCCCAGCCAGCAAATGCGTGCCGGCAGGCCCTCGAACTCGACGTACTCCTCGGCGGCGTCGAGCCAGTTGTGCAGGTGCTCGTTGTCCGGGAAGAGCTCCTTGAGTGCTTGGTCGGTGACCTTGATGTCCTCCGGGTCGCCGGAAAGCGCGGCCCAGCGGAAGGGGCCCAGGCCCTCGCAGAAGAGCGGGCGGATATAGGCCGGAACGAAGCCCGGGAACTCGAAGGCACGCTGGTAGCCGGCCTTACGGGCCTCATCGCGGATGGAGTTGCCGTAGTCAAAGACCTCGGCACCCTCATCCTGGAACTCGACCATAGCCTGGACCTGGGCAGCCATGGACTCGCGAGCCTTCTTGGTAAAGGTGGTCGGATCCGCCTTGGCCTCGTTGTGCCAGTCTTCCATAGTGATTTCAGAAGGCAGGTAGGACAGAGGGTCATGTGCGGAGGTCTGGTCCGTGACGATGTCTACGGTAAATTCCCCGGCGCGCTGGCGGCGCAAAACCTCTGGGAAGACCTCGGCGGCGTTGCCCACGAGGCCGACGGACAGGGGCTTCTTGTTCTCCTTGGCGTCTAGGACCAGCTTGAGGGCCTCGTCGAGGTCGGTGACAACCTCATCCAGGTAGCGCTTGTGCTGACGACGCTTCAGGCGGGTCTCATCCACGTCCACGATGAGGCAGGCGCCGCCGTTGAGGGTGACGGACAGCGGCTGTGCGCCGCCCATGCCGCCGCAGCCACCGGTCAGGGTGAAGGTGCCGGCTAGGCTGCCGCCGAAGCGCTTCTTGGCCACGGCCGCGAAGGTCTCGAAGGTGCCCTGCAGGATGCCCTGGGTGGCGATGTAGATCCAGGAGCCGGCCGTCATCTGGCCGTACATCATGAGGCCCTCGTCCTCGAGCTTGCGGAAGTGCTCCCAGTTAGCCCAGTCTCCCACGAGGTTGGAGTTAGCGATGAGCACGCGCGGTGCCCACTCGTTGGTCTTCCAGATGCCCACCGGCTTGCCGGACTGCACCAGCAAGG
The DNA here is from genome assembly GCF_022347435.1 of Corynebacterium sp. ACRPE. Taxonomy (NCBI): domain Bacteria; kingdom Bacillati; phylum Actinomycetota; class Actinomycetes; order Mycobacteriales; family Corynebacteriaceae; genus Corynebacterium; species Corynebacterium sp. ACRPE. The sequence continues at coordinate 130,301 of NZ_JAKRNA010000001.1, forward strand.
TCTCATCGGACTCGAGATCCTTGAGGGATTCAACGATGGCGTCGAAGGCTTCCCAGCTGCGTGCTGCGCGGCCGGTGCCGCCATAGACCACGAGGTCCTCGGGGCGCTCGGCAACCTCGGGATCGAGGTTATTCATGAGCATGCGCAGGGGCGCTTCGGTCTGCCAGGACTTGGCGGACAGTTCGGTTCCGCGCGGCGCGCGTACTTCGCGTGGTTGAGACATGGGCTTCCTTTCGTCGTGCTTTTCTGACGCCCTCCCAAGCCCCCTAGGCCGGTGTCCCGGGGCTGTCCCCGAGGACTTGTTCAGCGTCACATGTCACAAGGTACTGTGACCTAGCTCTGTGCACCATGCCACACAAACCCGAACTGTCTCGTATATGAGACACCCACGGAATGATCTACGATGGCCTGCATGCGTCGGTTCATCCCCCTCCTTTCCGTGGCCCTCCTCGCCGCCTGTTCCACCCCCGCCGAGGAACCGCAGCCACCCCACTACGTGGCGCTGGGAGATTCCTATGCGGCCATGGGCTCGACCACGCTGCCGCTGGACCCTCCCAATACCTGCGTGCGCGCACAGGATTCCTACCCCGAGCTCGCGGCCAAGGAGATGGGCGCAAAGCTCACCAATGTGGCCTGCCAGGGCGCCAGTACCCTCGACGTGCTTTCCTCCGCCGGCGAACACCCCGCCCAGGTGGACGCCCTACGCGAGGACACCGACCTGGTGAGCCTATCCATCGGCGGCAATGACGCCAGCTTCGTGCGCCTTACCCAGTGCGCCACGGACGATATCTGCCAGGCGGAATCCGGCGCGCAGATTGACCTGGAAATCCGCGATCTGCCGCGCCGGCTCGACAAGGTCTACGAGGAGATTCACCGTCGCTCCCCTAACGCGAAAATCCTCGCTACCGGCTACCTTCCCCTCATAAAGCGCGGGGAGACCTGCCCCTACATAGAAAAAATCCCGGCCACTGACCGGGAATGGGTGGCTCGCTCCATCGAGCGCATCAACCAGGCGGTGCGCGAGGCCGCCGAGCGCAATGGGGCTACTTACGTGCTTGCCGACGCCGCCCTAGACCACACCGCCTGCTCCCCCTCGCCGTGGGTGGATTTTACGGGCAAGGAGACCGATTCCTTCCCCATGCACCCCACCCACGCGGGACAGGTGGCGATGGCCCAAGCCCTTAGCCGCGCAGCTGGCCGGTAGCGTCCTCGACGGCGTCGATAAGAGCGCCCTCCTTGACTAGACGTACAGTTTCCTCGATTTCCGGGGACAGGTAGCGGTCCACGCCCGGGCCCTCCACAGTCTCGCGCAGCTTCTCAATCACCGCGCCGGTTCCCTTGGCCGGGGTACCCTCGCGTATGTCGATGGCGCGGGCGGCGGTGAGGATCTCTACGGCGAGCACGCGCTGCAGCCCATCAACGGCCTTGCGCAGCTTGCGGGCGGCGGACCAGCCCATGGACACGTGGTCTTCCTGCATGGCCGAAGACGGAATGGAATCGGCCGAGGAGGGGTTGGCCAGGCGCTTCATCTCACTGACGATGCCAGCCTGCGCGTACTGCGCGATCATGTGACCGGAGTCGACACCGGGGCCATCAGCAAGGAAAGCATTCAACCCGCGGTTGCGCGCCGGGTCCAAGAAGCGGTCGGTGCGGCGCTCGGAAATGGACGCCAAGTCCGCGGTGACGATGGCGAGGAAATCGAGCGCATAGGCCACCGGCGCACCGTGGAAATTGCCATTGGAGACCACGCGGCCATCCTTGGTCACCACCGGGTTATCCACGGCGGCGGCGAGCTCGCGCTCGGCCACCTGGGCGGTGTGGGCCAAGGTATCGCGGAACCCGCCGGCAACCTGCGGGGCGCAGCGCACGGAGTAGGCATCCTGCACCTGGTTCTTCTTGAACTCCTCGAGCGCGGCCTCCAGGATCTCCGAGCCTTCGGCCACCTGGAGGATATTCGCCGCGGCATCGGCCTGGCCTGGGTGCGGGCGCAGCTGCTGCAGGTCATCGGCAAAGACCACGAGAGTGCCGAGCAACCCTTCCACGGTCATAGCAGTGGCAATATCGGCGGTCTTTGCGGCCGCACGCAGATCAGTAATGGCCAGGCAGAGCTGGCCGAGCATGCCATCGGTGCCGTTAATAAGCGCGAGGCCTTCCTTCTCCCGCAGCTGCAACGGCTCGATGCCGGCCGCGGCCAGGGCGTCGCCTGCGTCCTTGAGCTCGCCGTTGACGCGCACCTCGCCCTCGCCCAGCAGGGCCAGCGCACAATGTGCCAGCGGCGCCAAGTCGCCAGAGCAGCCCAGCGAGCCATACTCGCGCACCACCGGAACGATGCCAGCGTTCAGCGCCTTGGCATAGGTTTCTACCACCACGGGGCGCACGCCGGTCCGACCGGTACACAAGGTGGACAGGCGCAGGAGCATAAGCGCGCGGATGACCTCTTCTTCCACCTCCGGGCCAGTTCCCGCAGCATGCGAGCGCACCAGGGAAAGCTGCAGCTGGGCGCGCATCTCCTCCGGAATGTGGCGGCGGGCAAGTGCACCAAAGCCGGTGGAAATGCCATAGACCGGGGTCGGATCCTGTGCCAGTTCTTCCACGCGCTCGCGGGTTGCGGCTACCTCTTCGAGAGCCTCGGGCGCAATCTCCACCTTCGCTCCATAGCGGGCAACGGCAACGACGTCCTCGATGCTCAGCGCACCGACGTTGACGGTCACGGTGGATGGGTAGGCGTTAGGCATGGCAAAAACTCCTTGGAGTAGGGATTGATAATCAAAAATGTGTCGCGCGACAACCCAACGCGATAGATGTATGCTACCTCACTTTTTTCGATTGCGGTACATTTTCCCCGCGACCTTGTCTGACGCCTCCTGCAGTGCCCGAATGGCGCCATCCACCTTTGCATCTGGCGTCCCTACCGGATACGTCACCGCCACCGCCGCCGCTGGGCGGTCCAGATGGTCCAGAATAGGCACCGCTACAGAAGCCTGGCCGCGGGTAATTTCCTCCACCTCTTGGTCCCAACCCCGCGCGGCCACCAACCGCAAGCGCTCCTTCAAAGCAGAAAAGCCACTACCACCCGCGGTATCGAATGCGGCGCGCACCTCCGCGTCAGGAAGATGCGCCAGCATTACGCGCCCCGACGCCGTCTTATGCGCTTGCAATCGCACTCCAACCTCGGTCACCAAAGAGATTGCCCCTGCGGCACGGACCTCCTGCAAGTACAAGATTTCCGATCCAGCCATACGAGACAAGTGCCCCGATCCACCCACCAGATCCGCACACCTTTCCAAGTCCCGAGTAGCCATTCGCACCAAAGGCTGTTGAGTTACATAGGCCGAAGCCATGGAATAGGCCGCAAGGCCCAGGCCATATGTCTTATGTTCCGGCAAGTGCGCCACAAAGCCGGCATCCACCATCTCCGCTAGCAAGTGATACGTAGATGACCGTGGCAGTCCCAGTTCGCCTTGTATCCTGGCAGCAGAAATTGGTACGTCAATCGTCGATAACAACTTAAGAATCTCTAACGCGTGACGGGCCGCTGGAACTCGATTTGTACTCACACTTAGTGATTGTAGGCAGAATTTTCCTGCCATATCCCGCGTTCTTGCCTACCCTCGGTAACCATGAACACCGAAAAAGCTGAACTTTTCACCCCCGCCCCCGAATGGTCCGGTCGCTCCGATGGCCCTGGCCCAGAGCATGCCCGTTGGCATAGCGTTATCAATCAGTCCACCGACTCCCCCGCCCCGATAACCCTCCTGGGCTTTGCCTCCGATGAGGGCGTGCTGCGCAACGGCGGCCGCCAGGGTGCAGCCGCCGGCCCGGCCGCACTGCGTTCCGCGCTGGGTTCCTTGGCAGTCCACCATAAGCATGCGCTTGCCGACGCCGGCACGATCACCACCCAGGCCGACGACCTCGACGGCGCCCACGATGCGCTCTCCGATAAGGTGCAGAAGCTCGTCGAAGCCGGCACCCTCCCCATCATCCTCGGCGGCGGGCACGAGACTGCCTTCGGCTCGCACCGCGGCCTCTACCGCGCGGTAGGCGCCACCAAGATCGTTAACCTGGACGCCCACTTCGATCTGCGCCGCGCCGATCAAGCAACCTCCGGCACCCCGTTCAAGCAGATTTCGGAGCTCACCGATGACTTCGACTACACCGTGCTGGGTATCTCCCGCCCCAATAACACCGCGGTGCTTTTCGACGAAGCCGAGTCCCTCGGCGTGGCCATCACCCTAGACGAAGAGCTGGTCAACCTCTCCCCGGCCGAGTGCGGCGAGCTCGCTGCCCGCGCCACGGAGGGCAAGGACAAGGTCCACCTATCCATCGACCTCGACGTTTTGCCAGCGTCCACCGCGCCGGGCGTATCCGCACCGGCGTCGCTAGGCGTCAGCTACGAGCGCATCCGCGCCATGGCCGTAGCTATTGCGCAAACGGGCAAGCTGGCCCTGGTGGACGTCGTCGAGCTCAACCCCACCTTTGACATAGATAACCGCACCGCCAAGGCAGCGGCGCGGCTTATCGATGACATCGTCACGGCCCACCTCGGGGCCTAGCTCCTACCTCAAAACAGCAGGTGGGCAATCGGCGTGGCGATGAGGATGGTCAGCGCCACGCGCTCAAACCAGATGATGACCAGGTGGGTGAGCTTCACCGGAATCTTGGTGGCCAGGATGCACGGCACCAGCGCGGAGAAAAAGATGATGGCGGAGACTGCCACCACGCCGATGACGAACTTGAGCACCATGCTGTCGCTGTCTGCCACTGCGGTGGCGGGCAGGAACATCTCCGCAATACCCATGGCAGCGCCCTTGCCGGCCTGGACCGGCTCCGGCAGCTGCACAACCCACGCGAATGGGTAAAACAGGTAGCCAATCCACTCGAAAATGGGCGTAAAGCGCGCGAGCAGTAGGCCAATAAGGCCCACCGACATGATGGAAGGCACGATGGCCGCCGCCATGCGCACGCCATCGCGCAGGTTCTCCCAGATGGACTCCCACAAGGACGGTGCGCGCTGCAGCGCCAGCATGGCCTCACGCCACGCGTTCTTGATGCGCGAGCCCTCCACCGGCTTTTCCGGGTCTGGGTGCGCTTCTGCACAGTACTCGTCCGGAATGGTGCGCAGCGGCGGAATGCGCACGGTAATGGCCGTCACCACAAAGGTCACGATGAGCGTGACAATAAAGTAGGTGCCCCAGATTTTCATCAGGTCAAGCTGCTTGGCCACGATGACCATGAAGGCCGCAGAGACCGTCGAAAAGCCGGTGGCAATAATGGCCGCCTCACGCCCGGTATAGCCGCCCTTTTGGTAGACGCGGTCTGTGACCAAAATGCCCAGCGAGTACGAGCCCACAAACGAGGCCACCGCGTCAATGGCGGAGCGCCCCGGCGTCTTCCACAGCGGCCGCATGATGGGCTGCATGAGCACGCCAACAAATTCCAGCAAGCCAAAGCCGATGAGAAACGCCAGGAACGCACCTCCGATAGGCACGATGAGGCCTACCGGAATCGCGATGGAGTTCCACAGGAACGGCACCAGGTCTTCATCGCCCAACACCCACGGCAGCGCATCGATGACCATGAGGAAGGAGATCACCGCACCCACAATGTTGAGCACCGCAAAGACCGCCTGCAGCGCGCTTTCCTTAAACGCCCCAGTGCTAAAGCTGCGCACCGTGCCATAGACCGCAAGCGCAAAGATAATCCACGGCACCGCCGCTGGAATCCCCTCGCGCACCATGGTGACCATGTGGTCCAAAGGAATGGAGCGCTTATCCTGGTACGTCACCGGCAGGAAGAATACGAACGCGCCGATGGCGCTATATAAAAAGAGTTTCCACCGTCCCCCAGGCTGCGGGATCTCCCCGTCATGGCTCTGGTGAGAGGTATAGACAGATTCGGTAGAAGTCACAGTAAAACCGTCCCCTCAAGCTTGCATACAAAAATCAAGCCCGCGTGACAGCCTTACGCGAACATTGGGGATATGTTATCTAAGTAACAGCTCACTGTCTAGATGTTTCCGAGATCCAAGGCACAATGGAGTTATGTCTAACCCCATACGCGTCGTTGGCGCCGTCTTCCACGACGGCGAGCGGTTCCTCGCCTGCCGCAAGAAACCAGGCAAACCACTGGAAGGCCATTGGGAATTTCCGGGTGGAAAGATCGAGCCTGGCGAAACCCCTGAGCAAGCTCTAGCTCGTGAAATTCGCGAGGAGCTCAACCTCATCGCCGAGGTCGGCCAGAAAGTGACGACAACAACCTATGAGTACGAATTTGCGACCATTGAGCTAACCACTTTCTATTGCACGCTTGTCGACGGCGACCTACGCCTGACCGACCACGACGATACAAAATGGGTTACCGCCGCAGAGGCCGCGCACCTGACGTGGGCCCCCGCTGATATCCCGGCAGTAGAAGCTATTGCTTCTAGTCACAGCTAAGAAAAGAAAGATTCTTCCTTTCGTATTTTCCTTCTGCCAGCATGCGGCGGATATCCTCCGCCAAACGCACTACCAATTGCGGATCGGATTCCGCCAACGCTGCGATTTCCTGCGTTGCCTTGCCTCCGTTTGTCGTTTGTCCTTCATAGGAGGGGCGCGCCGAGTAGAGATCAAAGTATTTCCGGCTCACGCCATTGACATTCCTAAATTTAGGACCTGGCTGGAATTCATCTCCATACATGACTCCCCTGGCCAGAAGGTTGGAAACCCGAGATATTTCCTCCTTAGGTCCTGTAGCTGGCCATCCTAAACGGATTCCAATTTCGGCGACCAAAAGAATCTCATCTCGTAGCCATTTTGGACTTCTCAATCCGATCTCCAATCGACAGGGATATAGGTCTAGGCTGCAGGGATTGATCTTCTTAATTGAGATCAAAGAACTCTAGTGAATGCCATGCCTCAAAATCACTGAAGGGCAACACCGCCTGGAGAAAAATTACTTCGCCAATCCTTGAATCAGCCAATTTGCATTCCGAAGCCTTTAGAATTTGGTCATTATGAGTGCTAACCCTGACTCTTCCCTACCTTTCGGCGTTTACGAGACCCCTATTACGGCCCGAATCCGTGAACGCATGAACGAAACGTTAAGCCAACATCCTGCTGCAGGATTCGGTATTGGAAGAAGCTCCGATGAAGAAGCTCATGGCCGCTATACCTCGGCGGTTTCACAACACATTGGTTCACTTCTAGAGCGACGGCTATACGGTTTAAAGTCACCCGAAGACCGGGTTGCCCTAATCAACAACATCGCGCTTCTACTGGGTGAAGATGAAGAGATTGATTCCGAAGAACTCCTCTACGCCGTATACAACTCCGGGTTGGCAGAGCCTCCTCTGCTTCCGGATGTTTCACTCACCAAGAGTGCACTATTCACCAATGCCCAGGGAGAATCTAGTTTAACCAGCGAAATCGAGAGAGAAATTAAAACTGCTGATTCGGTTGATTTGCTCTGTGCGTTCATCAAGAACTCCGGCATCAGCGTTCTTGATAGACAACTCGAGTACCTTCGCGATAACGAGATCCCTTTCCGGCTACTCACTTCTACCTACTGCGGTGCGTCCGACGCAGCTGCGTTCGAGCGATTGGTTGAAAAGTATCAGGCCGAAGTAAAGATTTGCTATGAGCACAAATCCACTCGCCTTCATGCCAAAGCTTGGCTATTCCGCCGAAAGTCCGGATTCGATACTGCCTTTATCGGCAGTTCCAACCTTTCCCGATCTGCTCTCGTCGATGGTTGGGAGTGGAATGTCCGCGGGTCCAATACCGCGACTCCTGAAGTAATCGATAAGTTCATCAAGACTTTCGATAGCTACTGGCACGACAGTCATTTCAAGACCTTCGACCCAAATCGCGACATGGAGAGACTCGAGCGGTCTCTTCGCGTTGCCAAGGGTGGCGAAAACTCCGGAGCACTTCGCCAACTGGAGTTATCTGGCCTTGAGGTAACTCCTTACCCCTACCAAGAAGAAATGCTCGAAGCGCTACGCTCAGAGCGTGAGGTAAAAGATCGGCATAGGAACCTCCTGGTTGCTGCTACAGGAACAGGAAAGACAGTAGTTGCCGCATTGGATTACCGGAACCTATGCGAACAATGGAAGCGACGCCCTCGGCTGCTTTTCGTTGCACACCGAAAAGAAATTCTTCAACAAGCCCGCCGGACATTCCAGGAAGTGCTTAAAGACGCGGACTTTGGCGAGCTGCTAGTCGACGGCGCTCAGCCTCGCCGCTGGGACTATGTGTTCGCCAGCGTGCAATCTCTCAGCGCTTCCCGTTTACAAAACCTAAATAGCAAGCATTTTGATGCCGTAGTAATCGACGAGTTTCATCACGCACAAGCCCCCACTTATAAAGCACTTTTGGACCACCTCCAGCCACAAGAGCTCCTGGGTTTAACGGCAACACCAGAACGTGGTGATGGCGAAAACGTCCAGAAATACTTTGACTATCGCGTAGCACATGAACTGCGTTTGTGGGATGCCTTGCGTCTACAGCTCTTAGTCCCTATGCATTACTACGGGATTGCCGATGGAACGGACCTTTCCTCATTGACTTGGAGCCGAGGAAAAAAGGACTACAACACCGAAGAGCTCTCCGAGTTTTACATCAAAGCGGGAGAAAAGCGCACCCGCTTCATTGTTAACGAGCTAAACCGGCGCATCTTCGACCTCTCAGATATGAAGGCTATCGGGTTTTGCGTCACGATTGCTCACGCAGAATATATGGCGCAGCAGTTCCAGCAATTCGGAATCCCAGCACGAGCGGTAACAAGCAATCTCACAGCCACCGGGCGCGCTCAGGCCATTAAAGATCTGGAGACTGGCGACGTCAGAGTCCTGTTCTCTGTAGATATATTTAATGAGGGTGTTGATATTCCTGCTGTAAACACCCTTCTTTTGCTCCGCCCGACACAAAGCCCTGTGGTCTTTCTACAACAACTGGGTCGTGGTCTTCGTCTTTCGCCGGGCAAGGACTCCTGTGTCATTCTCGATTTCATTGGACAGCAGCACGTCGATTTTGATTTTGAGAGAAAGTTCCATGCCTTAACCCGGAAGCGGGGCAAGCGCTTAGCTGAAGAAATTGAGCAGGGCTTCCCCACCACCCCACCGGGTTCGCATATCCAGTTCGACCAAACGACGACCGAGCAGGTTCTTCGAAACGTCAAGAAGGTCTCACGGAATTCCTTACGCAAAGTGCGTGCATTGCTCTCTGAGATTCGAACCACGAATCTCAAAGAGTTCCTTGAGGATTCGAACCTGCAATTAGAGGATATCTACCGGCCATCCAAATATTCATGGACCCGGCTACTTCGAGAAGAAGGGCTACTACAGCAAAACACGGATGAGACCGAATCGTTTTTGCTTAACCGAATTCGGGTCTTCCTTCACGTCAACGATCCACACCGAATCGATGCCTATCTGCGTATCCTTTCCTCCTCAAATCTTCGCTACTCCGACATGGGGCCATCAGACCAGGCCTTCACCCGAATGCTCGTACTCGGATTCTGGGCGAACTCAAATTCTCCACACCCTGGTTCCTATGACGCCGCCCTGACGATTTTGCGCCAGCATCCACAAGTTGCTTGGGAGTTGGAGCAGGTTATGCAACTGAGCAGCGACTCCTCGCGCATCGTTCCACAGCATAGCGATAGTTCAGTTTTGGAAACGCATGCGGATTATTCGTTGGCCGAGCTTATTGGTGCTTTAGAGTCAGGAAGCCTTCAGCAGCTTGTAAACCTGCCACGCGAAGGTGTGAAATATTTTCCCGATATCAACACTGATCTTTTCTTGGTGACGTTTCAAAAGGACGAGCAAGTCAGTGCCTCCACGAATTACCGAGACTATCCAATATCACCCGATCTGTTGCACTGGGAATCTCAATCGACAACCACTTTGAAATCAAAGGCGGCTAGGCGATATATCGGCCATCAGGAGCGAGATGGAAAAATTCTCATTGCCTCGCGCTTTACCAAGAAAAACGAAGTAGGGACAGCGAGCGCATATACCTACCTCGGTGCAGTGGATTATGTTTCCCACCATGGAGAAAAGCCAATTCAATTTGAGTGGAAGCTCCAGAGGTCAATGCCCAAGGCTCTCTATGCTGCGGGAAGAACGGTGGCTTAAATCTCCGCTCGAGGAATTGAATTCCTCGTTTTCCTGATACTAGACAGCACTCTCCCTATAGTGATTAGAAACACAATCAATCGAGAGGGTGCTATGAGCCAGACCAGCGAATCGAATTCCGCCCGGCCTGCAGGGGGCAAGCACGACACAGAATCAACCGACCAGACAAGAGTGAAATGGACCCTGGTCGGTCCGGGGCTAGTTGCGGCAGCAACAGGCGTCGGCGCAGCCGACCTAGTTGCCACCATGATTGCCGGTCAACGCTATGGCTACGCACTCCTGTGGGCGGTCATTATCGGAACAATTATGAAAATTGTGCTGGTCGAAGGCGTCGGTCGGTATAGCCTTGCTACCGGAAACACTATGTTCCATGGCTGGCGCGAGTTGGGACGGTGGACTTCCTGGTATTTTGCCCCTTATATCGTTATTTGGGGTCTTGTCTACGGTGCCGCATCGATGTCCGGCGCTGGTCTCGCTCTTAGCGCTCTTTTCCCAGGTACCAGCCTAGAAATGTGGGCAATTATTGCCGGAATATCCTGCTTTACTCTAACTTGGCTTGGGCGGTATCAGCTTTTCGAGAAGCTATCAGCCATCTTGGTCGGAATCATGTTTGTCACCGTGGTGGGCATCGCAGCCATTACGGCCCCGAACCTTCCCGAGGTCATCGGCGGTTTGGTACCGCAGATTCCGGATGGCTCCTTCGTCTACGTGTTGTCCATCGCCGGCGGAGTGGGCGGCACAATCACGCTTGCCGCTTATGGCTACTGGCTAAGAGAAAAGGAATGGTACACACCGAAATGGATGCAGGTTATGCGCATGGACAATGCGGTGGCTTACGCAGTTACCGGTATTTTTGTTCTGGCTACACTCGCGCTGGGCGCTGAACTCCTTTACAGCGCCAACGTCGCGGTCTCCGATAATGATCAGGGGCTCGTTGATATGGCGGACGTTCTCGAGGACCGCTACGGAACGTTCATGTCTAAGTTGTTCATCGTCGGGTTCTTCTCCGCCGCATTCTCTTCCTGCCTTGGCGTTTGGAACGGTGTATCCCTGATGTTTGCTGACTACATCGGTCACCTCAAAAAGATTCCGCAAGGCGATCCCCGAACCAGCACTGGTGGAAAGTACTACCGCGCTTACCTCATCTGGCTGACCTTCCCACCAATGCTGCTTTTGCTCCTTGGAAGACCAACCGGACTCATCATCGCCTACGGCGTCCTGGGCGCTTTGTTTATGCCGTTCTTAGGCCTTACGCTTTTGGTCCTGCTGAATACCAAACACACCCCAAAGCAATGGAGAAACGGTTGGATCGTCAACACCTTGATGGCGGTAATCTCCGTTGCCTTCGTTTATCTATGTGTTTCCCAATTGGGTGAAATTCTCTAGCCGAGAATTAGTACCTACTTCCCCTGCGGCACTCGCTTCGGCTTGTTCCCCACCCCGGCGTGCGGGTCGCGACCGAATGCCCAGGCAATGATGCCGATGAAGGCGATGGCGCCGCAGACGGTGAAGGCGAGGGGGAAGCCGGAGGCGTCGGCAAGCAGGCCAATGAGCATGGGCCCCAAGATTTGGCCGAAGTCTCCTGCCATCTGGAAGGTGGATAGCACCTTGCCGCCGGAGCGATCATTGCCCACGATGTCTCCCACCGCGGCCTGTTGGGAGGGGTTGATAAGCCCGGACGATGCACCGGCAAAGGCGGAAATAAGCAGGAGGAACCACACGCTGGTAGCCATGCCCATCAGCACCATGAAGATGGCTGAGCCGATAAGGCCGATGAGAATGAGTGGCTTGCGGCCGTGGATATCAGACCATTTGCCGGAAAATTGCAAGACGATGGCGTTGCCGGCCGCGAAGACTGCGAGCGCCAGGCCGGAGGCAGCCGCGCCATTGTGGAAGATGGAGGCAGCAAAAAGCGGCAGGACGGATACGCGCACGCCCATGTTGATCCAGCTATGGGCAAAGTTGGAGGTCAGCACCGCGCGGTAGGCGGTATCGCCCCAGGCCTCCTGCAGGCGCATGGGCGGCAACTTATCCTTGCTGGCTTGTTTGTGGTTCACGCGGGGCATTTGCCACCAGACGACGAACGCGGCCAGCGCCACGCCCACACCGTAGATGAAAAATGGCCAGCGAAAGCCCAGGAAGGACAGGCTAGCACCAAGAACGGGGCCGGCGACGTTACCGAGCAGGAAGGCCGTGGCGTAGGTGGCAGAACACTTGCCACGAATCGTCGGCGGGGACATGCGCACGATAAGGCCCATGGCGGAGACGGTGAACATAGTAGAGCCAATGCCGGCCAGGGCACGCAGGGCCACGATGTGCCAGTAGCTTTGTGCAATGGAGACTAGCCCCGTGGTTACCGCGACGGTCATGAGCCCGATGAGGTAAACGCGGCGCGAGCCGACGCGATCCACCAAAGAACCGGACATGGGCGCGAAGATAAGGCGCGAGGCGGCGAAGATGGAGACCACCAGGCCTGCGGCGGCCATGGAGACATCGAAGCTAACCACAAACTGCGGAAGGAGCGGGGCAATAAGGCCGTAGCCCAAAGCGATAATAAAGGCGGCAGTAACCATGACCCAGATTTCGCGTGGGATCTTTGGCGCTTCCTCGTGTTCTACTTCCCCGCTGTGTGTATTCATCATATCGGCTGCAACTCTAATCCTTGGCATCAGGGAAAGCCATTTGCAGGTTGTGTTCGAACATGTGTTTGCTTTTGCTGGGGCTGTGTCCGCGTTGGGTTCTAGTGTGATGGCCATGCACAACGTACAAAAGAAGTTTCCCCAGCCCACCGCAATGAATCTGCCCCAGTCCGCTTCCGAGATTGCGGCGGACTTGCTCTACCACGAAAATGACACCATCAATTCCATCGCCACCATCATGCATCACCCACGCTCCCTCGCGCGCCCCACGCCCACGTGGCGCCCACCGATAAAGCAACTGCCGACGCCCGCCGGTGGACCGAGTGGAGAGTACTGCATGAGCATTACCCGCCACCGCGTAGGCGCACGCGTGAAAGCTCGCGTGCGCGGCTTTGGGCAAAACCGCATTCCTGCCTATCTGATTACCATTCGCGTTACCGAGAACTTTGGTCAGCCGGTAGAACCGGCCGTAGCCGAGGGCTGGGTGCGCACGCTCGTGCCGGCAGAGATGGTTGGTGCAGTCCACGAGGTCTCCCGTGGCCCGAATGCCACTTATGTGTGGCTCGTGGATAGCTCCTATCAGCCGGTCCACTCCCCCGAATCACTCTTCGCCGGCTTCAGCCAAGCCGCCTAGGCGGTCGCGCGCTGTTTTGTTGACTGCGCAGATGCGTCTGGCTCTGCATGCGGGTCAGGCGCGTGGAGCACCTTCCGCATCACCTCGCGATTGAAGGTCACCGTGTAGTGCCGGGCGATTGCCTTTGGCATAAAGCGCAGGATCAGGCAGGCGATGAGGACGGTAAAGACCTTATCCAGAATGTTCGAGGTAAGTCCCTGCAAGATGATGGCCAAGCGCTCGTCTTGGAAAATCATCTCGTAGAACTTGGTGAGGTTTTGTGGCCCCTTGCGCGGTCGTCCGCTGAAGGAGAAGATGAGCACGTACACGCTCATCACGCCGGAGCCGATGCCCATTCCGAGGCCGGAGAAAATGATCCACGACAGCTTGTTGAATACCCCGCGGCGGGCCAGAATGCCTACGGCAGCGCCGATAAAGATACCCACGGGTGCAAAGGCGAGATCATAGGCAAAGTACACTCCGCCCAATACGGTGGTGGTAAGCCCCGTGGCCATGCCGAGCACGGGACCGGCGATGATGGCGACGATGGCGGTGCCGATGGTGTCGAAGAACATAGGCACCTGCGAGCGCACCGTCAACGAGCCCAACAGCAGGTTGATGGAGGCACCGAAGATGGGATACAGGAGGATGCAGTTAGGCACCAACCCATGCTGCGAGGTATATAGCAGCACCGCAGCCACCAGGAGGAGGACCCAGACGCTGGCGGTCAGGTAGGACTCGAAAGTCACATTTACCGTGGAGTACACCCCAAGGACGGTACAAAGCCACGCGGCGAGCGAGAGTGCCACGGCTACTACAACAAGGACGTAGCGCCACGTGGTGTCGCGGGTCATCGCCATGGTCTCCTCCTCACGAGGTCTGGTTTAGGGCGGATTCCCAGCTGCAAGCTGGGATTGTCCTAAAGCCTAATTGGCGGCGCGCGAAAGTAGCAACATAAAAGGGCCCCTGAAACGGGAAAGGCCCAGCCTGGCTGCTGGGAGCGGCGGGCTGGGCTATGGGGAAGGCCGGGACTACTTTTCGTCAGCTTCGGGGGCGTCGGATTCGTCGTCCAGGTCGGCATCGTCGCCGTCCAGGTAGTCCTCGTCTTCGTCCTCGTCGTCTTCACCGAAGATGTCGTAGACGTCAGGCTCTTCGTAGTCCTCGTCATCAAAGGAGACGAGCTGTGCTTCCCAGTCCAGGGCCTGCTCGGAGACGAGGCCTAGGACATCAAAGAGGCGATCGAAGTCGGTGTAGGTGCCAAGCTCAAGGGCCTCGGCGGGAACCTCCACGATGGGGACATCATCAAACTCGGCGTTATCGAAGAGGGCGAGGCGGTCAGCCTCGTCGAGATCCTCATCCTCTTCGTCCACTTCCCAGGCGAGGGCGACTGCCTCATCTTCCATGTCATCGAGATCGTCTTCGTCGAAGTCGAAGGCAAGGAAGCGCACGATAGCGGACGGAACGCCGTCGATGGTTTCCACGAGCACGCGCAGCTCCGAGTCATTGGCCACTTCGGCCACGACGAGGTGCGGGTTGAGCTCATCTTGGGCAAATTCTAGTTCCGCGATGCGCTCATCGGTGCCCTCCAGCAGGTCCCGCAGAACGGTGACCACCTGGTCGGTAGCGATGTGGCGGGACACCGCCTCCACGGCATCATCTACAGAGAAGGCGACGGAGACGAGGACTGCCTCAAATTCCTCATCGTCTTCATCAACATCCGCCGCGGCAATGTAGACGTTCGCGGCGGGGAGAAGCGGATCGATTTCAATAAATTGGATTTCCAGATCAGAAGTGATTGGAACGAACATGACGTCATCGTTGACGCGGGACTCGATGCCCTCGGCATCCAATGCAGAAGCAATATCTTCGAAAAAGCTCATGGTGGTTTAAAATCCATCCTTCGGAAGCAGAGGTTCCCACGGTAGGCAAGCCGCCGCCCGCGGTCACTGTGGAGTCTACCGTTATTCCCACCCGGATGGTTGGAAGCCCAAAGATCTCACCAGCTCCGGGCGCCCACTTCCCCACTCCAACATGTGGTATCCCTCCCAGGCTTGTCGCTTGAGCTCGTGCGGGGCGTGCTCAATATAGGCCTCGGCATCGAAGATCATGGTGGCGCGGTGGTTGGACCCGTAGCGCGGCCAGCTCATCTCCGGGCGGCCGCCGTGGATAAAGGCGGACCAGTGTTGCTGCATGGTGGCGGTAAGTTCCTCCATCTCCGCGCGCGAGCCCCAATTGGTCAGGAAAGACGCGCGCGAGGAATAAGGGTCACCGAAGACATTGCCGAGCTCCATCGAATGCATCGCGCCGAGGCCGAGCCACTTGAGCACGGCAGAGGCGAAGTCGAAGCGATACATCCACGTTGGCGCCACTTTTGCATGGGCGGTGGCGATGCGGGTGGAGGGGGCCCAAAAGAGGGCGTCGGCAAGCAGGTGCGCAAAGTCCTCCCGGGCCACCGCGCCGTCATAGGCGGCGACGACCTCGGGGGCGTGCTGGGGATCGAAGGAAGCCAGAAGGCGCAAGGCGGCGCGCTCGCGGGAGCTTTGCCGCTGGAAGAGGAATTTGCCAAAGCTAGCCTCGTCCGAGTTTGTGCCGATGAGCAGCGGAATCTGGTGCTGGTTCCCGCTTTCAAAGGCGGCGATGGGGTGTTCCGGAATGAGCTCATCATCCACCGTGGGCGCGTAGCAGGAATTAAGGTGAATGAGCTCGCCGGCCCGCCACATCATGGATTGGCCCGAGCGCACCAGATCGGCAAAGTTTTCCTGGCGCAGGTCCTCCACCGAGGTGCGCCGGGGCAAGGCCAGGCGGTGAACCAGCTCGCGCGCCCACAAGGTGGACTGGGCGCGGGAATGGATCATCGCAATCGGTGGGGACTGGGCGATGGCGCGGTGGAAGAGGCCCTCCGCGGCCGGGCTCGTCATAAGGGTGAGGACCGCCGCGCCGCCGGCCGATTCGCCCATGAGGGTGACGGAATCAGGATCGCCGCCAAAGGCCGCGATATTGTCGCGCACCCATTGCAGCGCCAGGATCTGATCGGCCACCGCCGGGTTAGCGCTGCAGTCCCCGCCCAGGCTGCGCAGATCCAAATAGCCCAGGGAGTTGAGGCGGAAGTTAATGGATACGTAGACCACGTCCATGCGGGTGGCTAACTCAAAGCCGCGGAGCATAAGCATGTGGGACGAGCCCATTATGAAGCTGCCGCCGTGTAGGTAGACCACCACGGGAAGCTTCTCTTCAGTGCGCGGGCGCACGATGTCGAGGTGCAGACAGTCCTCGGAGCCGATAATGCGGTCGGTCCAGGAATACGTGGTCTGCGGGGCCGGTGGGCCGAACTGGCTGCAATCGCGCACGCCCTCCCAGGCCGGTGCGGGCTGCGGGGCGCGGAAGCGGTTGTCCCCGGCGGTGGTATCGCCGAAGGGGATGCCGCGCCAAGTGAGCACCGGCCCGGCGCTAATGGGGCGATCGGTGCGCAGGTCCTCCTCTATAACGCCGCGCACCCACCCGGAGGTGGTGCGCACGGTGAGCTCATCTGCCAAGGCGTTTTGGGCCTCTTCATGCGCGCGGCGGGCGCGTTCGTGGGCCTGCTCCGCTTTCAGGCGCGCCGCCGCGGAAGACTCCTCCAGAGGGAAACCCTCGGAGTCGCGGTTGTTCTCGTGCGGCGTAACCATACCCACTAGCTTAGGTCGCTTGCACGCCCTCGGCGATCTCATCGCGGCGCGGCGGCGCATTAATAGAGCCTTTACTATGCTGGGCGCAGATAAGTTTTAGCGAAAGAATAGGACACATGGGTTTCTTTACTAAAGACAAAAAGGACAACTCCACCGAGGTCGACACCGTCGATACCTATGACATCGATCCGGAAGATACCAACCGCTTTACCTCCGCGCTCCTCAATTCCCTGGACCGCGCAGTAGCCGTGCAGTCCGGTGTCATCATCAAGTACGTCGAGAACCTGAAGAAGCGTAATAAGGACGCAAGCCCGCAGCAGCTGCAGGAGCTCATTGACAAGCACTTCCTCAATATCACCTCCGGCACCGGTGCGGCCGCGGGCGCTTCCGCTGCCATCCCTGGTGTCGGTTTGGTAACCGGCGCAGCTACCATCGCCGGCGAATCCGTGGTCTTTTTGGAGGCGGCCGCGTGGTACATCTTGGCTTCGGCCTACCTGCGTGGCGATGACATCAAGTCCCCCGAGCGCCGCCGCGCCCTTGTACTTTTGGTGCTGACCGGTTCGAAGGGCTCCGCTTTGGTGGATACCTTTGTGGGCGATCTCAATAGCGTGGCGGGCATGCGCTCGGCCGCTAGCCTCTCCCGTTTCTCCGGCCCGACGCTGTCTGGCATCAACGGCCGCCTGACCAAGCTTTTTACCAAGCAGATCACCAAGCGCCTGAAGTGGGCGTGGATCAGCAAGCTCATGCCCATGGGCATCGGCGCCGTGCTCGGCACTACCGCCAACCGCAAGCTGGCCAAGCAGGTCATCGAGCACGCCGGCGAGCAGCTTTCTCCCCTCACCCAAGCCTAGGGGTAGCCGGGAACCGATAAGTGGGGCAATTGATACCCCTAACATAGTGAGTTTAGGGGTATGACCCGTATCATGTAGGCAGACTCTTTGGCGAGTGACGCATCCGCTCGTGCAAAGGCCGCACTAAAGTCGAATAAACGACCATTTTAAAGCAGAGAAATGAGGCGAATACCTGCCGTGAGCACATCGAATATCTTCGGCCCCAATGCGTGGCTGATAGACGAGCAGTTCCAGCAGTACTCCAAGGACCCTAACTCCGTAGATAAGGAGTGGCGCGACTACTTCGAAGCAAACGGCGCGCCCAAGTCTGAGGCACCTGCCAAGGAAGCCCCGAAGAAGCCGTCTAAGCCTGCCGCGAAGAAGACTGAGGGTACGACTACCGCCCGCAAGCAGGAGGCCCGCGAGACCAACGTGGATAAGTCCGTGGCCAAGGCGCAGGAAAAGTCCGCTAAGGCAAAGCAGTCCGTGAAGAAGTCCGAGTCCCCGCTCGATCGCATCGAAGACTACGAGGGCGGCGACGAGCGCCAGCTCAAGGGCATGTTCAAGGCCATTGCGAAGAACATGGAGGAATCCCTGGAGATTCCTACCGCTACCACCGTGCGCGATATGCCGGTCAAGCTCATGTGGGAGAACCGCTCCATGATCAATGACCACCTCAAGCGCACTCGCGGTGGCAAGATCTCCTTTACCCACATCATCGGCTACGCCATGGTTAAGGCCGTACAGCTGCACCCAGACATGAACGTGCGCTACGAGGAAAAGGATGGCAAGCCTTATGTCATCCAGCCGGAGCACATTAACCTGGGCCTAGCCATTGACCTGCCGCAGAAGGATGGCTCCCGCGCATTGGTCGTCGCCGCCATCAAGGAGTGCGAGACCAAGTCCTTCTCCGAGTTCGTTGAGGCCTACGAGGACATCGTTACCCGTTCTCGCAAGAACAAGCTCACCATGGATGACTTCTCTGGTGTGACCATTAACCTCACCAACCCAGGCGGCATCGGCACCCGCCACTCCATCGCCCGCCTGACTAAGGGCGCCGGCTCCATCATCGGCGTGGGCTCTATGGATTACCCGGCCGAGTTCGCTGGCGCTTCCGCGGACCGCTTGGCAGACCTGGGCGTCGGCCGCCTGGTTACCCTGACCTCCACCTATGACCACCGCGTCATCCAGGGTGCAGAGTCCGGCGAATTCTTGCGCACCATTGGCCAGCTGCTTGTCGACGGCGCCTTTTGGGACGACCTCTTCTCCTCCATGGGCGTGCCTTATGAGCCGTTCCGCTGGGCGCAGGACATGCCGAACTCCGGCGTGGACAAGAACACCCGCGTCATGCAGCTCATCGAGTCCTACCGCTCCCGCGGCCACCTGCTGGCCGATACCAACCCGCTGGGCTGGATCCAGCCGGGCCTGCCTAACCCAGACCACCGCGACCTCGACATCGCAACCCACGGTCTGACCATCTGGGATCTGGACCGCACCTTCAATGTTGGTGGCTTTAGCGGCAAGGAGCAGATGACCCTGCGCGAGGTGCTCTCTCGCCTGCGCGCCGCCTACACCTTGAAGGTCGGCTCCGAATACACCCACATCCTCGACCGCGATGAGCGCGGCTGGCTGCAGGACCGCTTGGAGGCGGGCATGCCGAAGCCAACCAACGCGGAGCAGAAGTACATCCTGCAGAAGGTCAATGCCGCCGAAGCATTCGAGAACTTCCTGCAGACCAAGTACGTGGGCCAGAAGCGCTTCTCCCTCGAGGGCGCCGAGACCCTCATCCCGCTGCTGGATTCCATCATTGATACCGCCGCCGGCCAGGATCTGGACGAGGTCGTCATCGGCATGCCACACCGCGGCCGCCTCAACGTCCTGTTCAATATCGTGGGCAAGCCACTGGCCGATATCTTCGGCGAGTTTGACGGCAACTACAAGGGCGGCCAGCTCGGCGGCTCTGGTGACGTGAAGTACCACCTGGGTTCCGAGGGCCACCACCTGCAGATGTTTGGCGATGGCGAAATCAAGGTCACCCTTGCCGCCAACCCATCCCACCTCGAGGCCGTCGATCCGGTCATGGAGGGCATCGCCCGTGCTAAGCAGGATATCTTGGACAAGGGCCCAGAGGGCCACACCGTTGTTCCGGTCATGCTCCACGGCGATGCTTCGTTCACCGGCCTAGGCGTTGTCCAGGAGACCATCAACCTGTCGCAGCTGCGCGGTTACACCAACGGCGGCACGGTCCACATCGTGGTCAATAACCAGGTGGGCTTTACCACCACCCCGGACTCCGGCCGCTCCACCCATTACGCCACCGATTTGGCCAAGGGCTTCGACTGCCCGGTCTTCCACGTCAACGGCGATGACCCAGAGGCAGTTGTCTGGGTTGGTCAGATGGCAGCAGAGTACCGCCGCCAGTTTGGCAAGGACGTCTTCATTGACCTGATGGTCTACCGCCTGCGCGGCCACAACGAGGCCGATGATCCGTCCATGACCCAGCCGGAGCTCTACTCGGTCATCGACGAGCACCAGGCAGTACGCGAGCACTACACCAACGACCTCATCGGCCGTGGTGACCTTTCCGCCGAGGACGCCGAGGCAGCCGCTCGCGACTTCCATGACCAGATGGAATCCGTCTTTGCTGAGCATAAGGAAGCCGGCAAGGCTCGCCCGAAGGAGCAGACCGGTATCACCTCCTCCCAGGAGCTCACCCGCGGCCTGGATACCTCGATTACCGCCGAGGAACTCGCCGAGCTGGGTGCCGCCTATGGCAACCCACCAGAGGACTTTGAGTACCACAAGCGCGTGGGCAAGGTAGCCAAGGAGCGCGAGAAATCCTCCCGTGAGGGCGGCATCGACTGGGGCTGGGGCGAGCTCATCGCCTTCGGTTCCCTGGCCGGCGAGGGCAAGGTTGTCCGCTTGGCTGGTGAGGATTCCCGTCGCGGTACCTTCACCCAGCGCCACGCCGTCACCTTCGACCCACGCAACGGCAACGAGTACAACCCGATGCACGCCATCGCCACCTCCAAGGGCAACGGCGGCAAGTTCATGGTTTATAACTCCGCGCTGACCGAGTTCGCCGGCATGGGCTTCGAATACGGCTACACCGTGGGCAACCCAGACGCCCTCGTGGCCTGGGAGGCACAGTTCGGTGACTTCGCCAACGGCGCCCAGACCATCATCGACGAGTACATCTCCTCCGGTGAGGCCAAGTGGGGCCAGCTGTCCAGCCTGGTACTCCTCCTGCCACACGGCTACGAGGGCCAGGGCCCGGACCACTCCTCCGCCCGCATCGAGCGCTACCTGCAGCTGTGCGCTGAGGGTTCCATGACCGTGGCTCAGCCTTCCACCCCGGCTAACCACTTCCACCTGCTGCGCCGCCAGGCACTCGGCGAGATGAAGCGCCCGCTGGTCGTCTTCACCCCGAAGTCCATGCTGCGCAACAAGGCGGCTACCTCCGCCGTGGAAGACTTCACCGAAGTCAAGCGCTTCCAGTCCGTTATCAACGACCCGAACTTCGTTGATGTCAACGGCAAGAAGGTCGGCGATACCGACAAGGTCAAGACCATCATGCTGGTCTCCGGCAAGCTGTACTGGGATCTGGAAAAGAAGCGCGAGGCCGATGGTCGCGATGACATCGCCATCGTCCGCGTGGAGATGCTCCACCCGATTCCGTTCAACCGCCTGCGCGAGGCTTTCGAGGCTTACCCGAACGCCACCCAGGTCCGCTTCGTTCAGGACGAGCCGGCCAACCAAGGCCCATGGCCGTTCTACAACGAGCACCTGCGCACCCTGATTCCGGATATGCCGGAGCTGGTTCGCGTTTCCCGCCGTGCTCAGTCCTCGACTGCCACCGGTAACGCCAAGGTTCACCAGATTGAGCAGAAGAACCTGCTGGAAGAGGCCTTCGACATCTAGTCGCCTCTGCCCCGTTTAAACCCCAGTGAGGACCGCCTCACTGGGGTTTACTCATGCCGACGCCAGCGTCTTGACGGTCGCTTTACCATGAGCGCAAAGGGAGCGGGTTAAGAATTAGAGCGTTTACTCGATATGTCCAATCGTGTCGCGGATGCTTGTCACTCACACCCGGGAGCAATGAAAAAGCACTAGCGTCGGCATTCACAAGCCCAGAATGGTTCCATATCGAGTCACACGTGTCCTTGATCCTGTGGAGGTGTAGGTCTGCCGGTTGCTAACCATCAGGAGCTCCAAGTTGCCAACAAGCCCGGGAAGCTCACACAAACCTGCCAACGATCAATCATTAAGAACCAGTGAGATTCGACCCGCCGGAAGAATCGGAGTCGCCTTCTTCATGGGCGATGTCGCCACCGGAGGAATTCATCCAAGAGCGTACGACCTTCTCCGCGCTGGAGTCGTCGTTTTCTACCTCTTCGACCATGTCAGAGAGGTCTTTTTGGGTAATGAACTTAGTCAGCGAGGCCACAGCCTGGCGCTCTTCGCGGTCGAAGAGACCGTCTTGATAGAGCACCACGAAATTCTCTGGCAATTCGGGCTCGGCGTCCTCGCAGCCGCTGGCACCGGAAGGCTCAACCGTGGAGGTATCCGTGGGCAAGCTCGACATGAGCGCAATGTGGGTACGGGCCAGGTAGTCCTCGCCGCCGGGCTCGGAGGCTTTCTGTGCCTTCTTGTAGTCCTTCGAAATCGCCCGTGCCTCACCGGGGTTTAAGATATTGAGAAACGCGCCGGTGCAGCCCACATAGAAATTGCCGCCTGGGTTCATGGAGCGCCCACCCTTGGTGTTCTGGAAGATGTCTTCCTTCACAATGGACGCCTCACGGCCCTGTCCCATCAGCTCCTGTCGGTAGATCTCCGCGAGGACCAGCTGGTCGGTCTCATTGGCATCGACCAAAATGCCAATCGGCTCGCTCTGGGGACTCTTAGCAATGGGGTTGGTATCGAACTGGGAAGAGCAGCTGGAAAGCAGCGTTGCAGACAGCACCACACCGGCAATGGCGCGGGCGGGGCGGGCAAAGCTGCGCATAGCGATACTCTTCTCCTTTTAGTTAGCGGCGCGTGAGCGTCTAGCTGATTCTACACCGAGGGTGTGTTTACCTCCTGTTGCGGCGTGACTAAGATGGCAAGGGTTATGTCTAGCGTTATTACTGAATCCGCCGTACGCGAGGCACTCTCCCGCGTCGAAGACCCCGAAATCGGCCGCCCCATCACCGAACTCAACATGGTGAAGTCCGTTACCGTCACCGGTAATGACGTGGCCGTGGAAATCTACCTCACCATCGCTGGCTGCCCCATGAAATCCACCATCGAGTCCAATACCCGCGCTGCGGTAGAGGATATCGAGGGCGTTGGAAACGTCACGGTGACGATGGAAGCCATGAGCGATGAGCAGCGTCGCGAGCTCAAGAAGAAGCTCCGCGGCGGCCAGGCCGAGCCGGAAATCCCATTTGCAAAGCCGGATTCCACCACTCGCGTTTTCGCGGTGGCCTCCGGCAAGGGCGGCGTGGGCAAATCCTCCATGACCGTCAACCTGGCTGCAGCGCTGGTCCAGAAGGGCCTCAAGGTTGGTATTGTGGACGCCGATATCTACGGCCACTCCGTCCCTAACCTCTTGGGCTGCACCGACGGCCCCACCGTGCTCGATGATGAGATGCTGCTGCCGCCGATTTCTCATGGCATTAAGCACATTTCCATCGGTCAGTTTGTGGAGGGTAATGCCCCGGTAGTCTGGCGCGGCCCCATGCTCCACCGCGCGCTACAGCAATTCCTGGCTGACGTTTTCTGGGGCGACCTCGACGTGCTGCTCTTGGATCTGCCTCCGGGCACTGGCGACGTCGCCTTGTCCGTAGCCCAGCTCATCCCGAATGCGGAGCTACTCATTGTCACCACCCCGCAGGCCGCGGCGGCCGAGGTGGCAGAGCGCGCCGGTTCCATCTCCCAGCAGACCCGCCAGCGCGTGGCCGGCGTAATTGAAAACATGGGTGCCATGGTGATGCCGGATGGCTCCACCATGGATGTCTTTGGCACCGGCGGCGGACAGATTGTGGCCGATCGCCTAGGCGTCATCTTGGGCCATGAGGTGCCGCTGCTGGCTTCCGTGCCGTTGGATCCCACTTTGCGCGGCGGTGGCGATGCCGGCACGCCGATTGTCCTCGATTCCCCCGAGTCCCCCGCCGCCCAACAGATCCAGGCAGTGGCCGATAAGCTGGCCATCCGCTCCGATTCCCTGGTGGGCAAAAACCTCAACTTGGGCGTGAACTAACGCCTTAGGTCACATCGCCCCACATGCCGCCGCCGGTGGATTCTTCCCCACCGCGTGGCGGCTTTTTCTCGGGCGCGGGCTGCTCCGTCAGCTGGGGGGCTGCGGTGCGTTGCTGCGGCCGGGGCTCTGGCTGCGGCTGCTCAGCGTAGATCTGGGAGTAGTCGAAGCTCGGGCGCTGCTGCTGCGGTTGGGACTGCGGCTGCTCCTCCGGCTCCTGTGGAGCGGTAGCGGTCTTGACGTTTTCTGCCATTTTCTTGGGGTTGAAATCGTCCCAGGCGGAATCGTCGCCATCGAAAAGCGCCTTGGTAATTGCCCCCTTCGGGCCGAGGCGCGTCCACTGGGCAGCTTGGGTGAGCGGGGCGCGGATATCATCGAATTCCGAGGTAATCGAGCCCATCTCGCCGTTGAGCTCCGCCTTGGCGTTATTGATGGCCTTGCGAGCCGCGTAAATGGCCGCGCGCACATCCTTAATCACCTCGGGCATGCGCTCCGGGCCGATGACGATGATGCCCAAGAGTACGATGACGAAAATCTCGGGCCAACCAATGGAAGAAAACACGGTTAAATACTAGTCCCTCACTCTTAGCCGCGCTGATTGTGCTTGATTGCGCGAACCACCATCTCCACCTTGTCCAAGAAATCCTGCTGCGGCCGGTGCACGGGCGTTGTCGCATCCGGCCCGGGCGCAACCTCTTCGGTGGCAATGCCTGCGAGCTTTGCCAGCAGGGATTGCGGCGCCTTGACTTTAGCGGAATCCGCGCAGTGGCGAACCCACTCTGAGGCATGGCGCTGCTGATGCACATCCGCCCGGCACTCGGCGCAGTGCACCAAGTGGATGCGCACGCGGTGCATGAATTTCGGCTCCATCTCCCCGTCTACGAAGGCAACGACAGCCTCTGGGCCAAGGTGCCCGATGGTATCGCTGCGCCGCGCCTTGGCTTTCGCCTTATCGCGGGCTTTGGCCTGGGCGGCATCGAACCCGCCGCGCACGCTCAGCGTGGACACGGTCCGGCGTCCTCGCAGCGAGTCCATCGACACCCTCCTCCACTAGTTGCTTGGCCTTCAGGGACACGGAAAGTCCCCGCCGGCAGCGGGGACTATGCAGTTTCTTTAGAGTCTAGCGCGCGATGGTTTAACGCGTGCGCAGCAGCATGCGGGTTTCCGCATTGGTTTGCGCCTCTTTTTCGAGCGCCGCGCGCAGTTGGGAACGGCCGCGGTGGATGCGGGAGCGCACCGTACCCATCTTGACGCCCAGGGTCTCCGCAATCTCGTCATAGCTCATACCAACCACATCACACAGCACCACGGCCACGCGGAAATCGGGAGCCAGGCCATCGAGCGCGGATTGCAGCGCTGGGTCCAGGTTGGCCACGGTATAGGCCTGCTCCGGCGTCATATCCGTGCCGGGCACGCGCTCATAATCCTCCGGCAGGGCCTCCATGCGGATCTTGGAGCGATGGCGAACCATGTCCAAGAAGAGGTTGGTGGTAATACGGTGCAACCAGCCTTCAAACGTACCGGCCTGATACTTATCCAGGGAGCGGAAGACGCGCATGAAGGTCTCCTGCGTGAGGTCTTCTGCATCGTGCTGGTTGCCGGAGAGGCGATACGCCAAGCGGTAGACGCCATCGGCATGCTCGGCAACCAGGTCTCCCCAAGCGGGCATGTCGGCTTCACCGGCATCGAACGCCGCGGTACCGGTCAACTCCGCCTCAGGGGTGGCGGGCTGAAGGGATTCGGCATCGCGCTTCGTTGTTGTCATGCATGTCATCTTTCTATACTTCAAAGTGAAACTCCAGCCACAGTGCTGATAATTTCCTGTGAGTCCGTCACATTATCCCCACCCACCACAACCTCGCTGGCTAGGCGCGTTTTTGCCACATTTGCGGGCACTTTTCCCTAAGGTTTATTACGTGACTACTACCGCATATGAAGCACTGCGTTCTTATATCGAGACCACCAGCGAGCCCTCCGCGGCCCTGCGTGGCGCGCGCGACCACGCCGAGGAGTACGGTCTGCCGGTTCCAGATGAATCTACGGGCCAGCTGCTCACCACGCTGACGGCCGCCTCCGCCGGCTCTACCGAACGCCCCCAGTCCGTGGCGATCACCCCAGCCGCCAATGTGATAGGCCTCTACCTGCTTGCCGGCATGCCCGATAATGGCATCTTGACCTGCATCGACCCCGAGGCTGAGCACCAGCGCAGCGCCAAGACCGCCTTCGGCGAGGCGGGCTATGCACCTTCACGCGGCCGCTTCTTGCCGTCTCGCCCACTCGAGGTCATGGGCCGCCTGGCTAATGATGCCTACCAGGTCATCTACGCCGACGTCGCCGCGCTCGAGCTCCCCGCCATCATCAAGGCAGCGTGGCCACTGCTGCACCAAGGCGGCACCCTGGTCTTGGCTAATTCTTTGCTCGATGGCACGCTTGCCGACGCCTCCCGGACCGACCGCGACACCGCCGCTGCCCGCGAAGCAGACGAGTACCTGCGCGAGCTCGAGGGCGCGAACGTCACCCGCTTGCCACTGGGGTCCGGGCTCACCGTTGTAACGAAGCTTTAGACCTTCTGGTTTTTGCCGACGACAACCACGCCGCCGTCAGAAACCTTGAAGCGCTCCTCATCGCGCTCGCGGTCCACGCCGATAATTGCGCCATCGCTGACGACGACGTTCTTATCGAGGATCGCGCGGCGCACCACGGCACCCCGTCCGATGCGCACGCCCGGCAGGATGACCGATCCTTCGACCGTGGCGCCATCGGCCACGTGGACGTCAGACGCCAGCACGGAATTGCGCACCGTGCCGCCGGAGACGATGCAACCCGGCGCCACCATCGAGGACTGCGCGATGCCATTTTGCACGAACTTCGCCGGTGGGAAATTGGAGTCATCCGTGGAGTGAATCGGCCAATTCCGGTTATAGAGGTTGAAGATCGGGTGCA
This sequence comes from Corynebacterium sp. ACRPE, assembly GCF_022347435.1. Lineage (NCBI taxonomy): Bacteria > Bacillati > Actinomycetota > Actinomycetes > Mycobacteriales > Corynebacteriaceae > Corynebacterium > Corynebacterium sp. ACRPE. The sequence goes on from NZ_JAKRNA010000001.1 coordinate 157,346, forward strand.
CCGAAATCATGTCCATGTGCGCTTCATAGAAGGAATCGATGGTGCCCACGTCGCGCCAGTAGCCGTGATCGCGCTCGGTAGATCCCGGCACCTCATTGGCCATGAAGTCATAGACGTGTGCCTGCCCGCGCTCCACAAAGTACGGAATAATATCGCCGCCCATATCGTGGGCGGAGTCCTCGTTCTTTTCGTCCTCCAAGAGGGCGTCAATAAGCGCCTGCGCCGTAAAGACATAGTTGCCCATCGAGGCATAGCTCATATTCGGATCATCCGGCGTAGCCGGTGGGTCCGCAGGCTTTTCCACGAACTCCGTGATGGTTCCCATGCCGTCGGCCTGGATGCATCCGAACGCCGTTGCCTCCGAGCGCGGCACGCGAATGCCGGCCACCGAGCAATCTAGCCCTGTGGCGATGTGCTCTTCTACCATCTGCGCCGGATCCATGCGGTAGACGTGGTCTGCGCCGAAGACGATGACGTAGTCCGGCTTCTCGTCATAGATGAGGTTAAGCGACTGCACAATGGCATCCGCCGAACCGTTGTACCACCGCTTGCCGCGGCGCTGCTGGGCAGGCACCGAGGCAATGTACTGCGGCGTCGGCCCCGCCAAATTCCATGCCTGGGAAATGTGGCGGTCTAGGGAGTGGGATTTGTACTGCGTCAGCACCGCAATCTTGAGGTAGCCGGCGTTGACCAGATTGGACAGGACAAAATCAATGAGGCGGTAGGACCCGCCAAAAGGCACGGCGGGCTTAGCGCGGTCTTCGGTCAGGGGAAAAAGGCGCTTTCCCTCGCCGCCGGCTAGGACGATGGCTAGGACATTTGGCAGGCTTCTCACGTTTCCAAACCTAACCGCAAATCCCACATTTCGCAGCAGATATATGCACATTTCTACCCCCATCCCGTATTTCTGCACGCGGCACCAGAGATACGTATTCTGGGTGGGCATGAGAGCCGGAATCTTTTCCAAAGAATACCCGCCGGAAATCTACGGCGGGGCCGGAGTTCACGTAGCTGAACTCACCCGTTTTATGCGCGATATCATCGATGTCTCCGTGCACTGCATGGGCTCCCCGCGCGAAGAAGAAGACGTCTTTGTCCACGGCGTAGACCCCGCACTCGAGGGTGCCAATGGCGCGCTTAAGACCTTGTCCACCGAGCTTCGCATGGCCGATGCCGCCTCTGATATCGACATCGCCCATTCCCACACGTGGTACACGGGCCTCGCCGGCCATCTTTCCGCCCAGCTCTACGATATTCCGCACGTGGTCACCGCCCACTCGCTGGAGCCGCACCGCCCGTGGAAGCGCGAGCAGCTCGGCGGCGGCTATGACGTTTCCTCTTGGTCTGAGAAGAACGCCATGGAATATGCCGACGCCGTCATCGCCGTCTCCGCCGGCATGAAGGACTCCATCCTGGATGCCTACCCGCGCATCGACGCCTCCAAAGTCCACGTCGTCCTCAACGGCATCGACACCGAGCTGTGGCAGCCGCGAGAGGGGGATGTGTTGGACAAGCTGGGCGTCGATAAGCAACGCCCCATCGTTGCCTTTGTCGGCCGCATTACCCGGCAAAAAGGCGTAAAGCACCTGTTGCAGGCGGCGCAGAAATTCGACCCGGATATCCAGCTGGTGCTGTGTGCTGGCGCGCCCGATACGCCCGAAATCGCGGCGGAGACCGAGGCGCTGGTAGATGAGCTGCGCGCCCAGCGCGATGGCATTTTCTGGGTCAAGGACATGCTCCCGCGCAACGAGGTCCAGCAGATTTACTCCGGCGCAGATGTGTTTGTCTGCCCGTCCATCTACGAGCCGCTCGGCATCGTCAACCTAGAAGCTATGGCCTGCGGCACGGCCGTCGTCGCCTCCAACGTAGGCGGCATTCCGGAGGTTGTGGTCGATGGCGAGACCGGTGTGCTGGTGCCTTACGACGCCGCCGCTACCGCCGCCTTCGAAGCCGACCTCGCCGCCGCCGTCAATGACGTCGCCGCCGATAAAGAGCGCGCCACCCAATTTGGCCGCGCCGGCCGCGAGCGCGCCATCCGCGATTTCTCTTGGGCTACCATTGCCGCCCAGACCGTCGATATCTACCGCAGCTTGATTTAAGGAAGGATAGCCGTGACAACTCACCGCCCCGAACTGCATTTTGTCCCCGAAGACGGCGTCCTCGACGCCCCCGCTGGTATCCTGCGCGACGGCGATACCTGGCACCTGTTCTACCAGTACCGCCCCACCGCGGACTCCCCTGCCCGCTGGGGACACACCTACTCCGAAGAGTCTCCCTTTGACTGGTTGGACTGCGACGATGTCCTCGCGCCCGTTGGCGGCGAGCTCTCCCTGCGTGCCGGTTCCGTAGCCCAAGGCCCGGACGATATCCACCTTTACTTCACTTCCGTGACCGCCGCCGGTATCTCCGTTCACCTCGCCCGCTACGCTGACGTGGACGAAATCTGCGAGGTCTCCGATGACCCGCAAGCCCTCGACGCGAATGTCGTACGATTCGGCGAAGTCGTAGGCAATACCCGCAACTTTGATCACTTCCGCTCCCCCTCCGTGGTGCCCGATTGGGCCTCCGAGGACCGCGATGACGGCCACGACGGCTGGCTCATGCTAGCGCTCACCGGCCACTCCGACGCCCCAGTTCCCGTCATCCTCGAGTCCGCCGATGGCGTAGCCTGGCGCCTGCGTGGCAGCCTCAAGTTCGACGGCGACCCTGGCTTCTTGGAAGGCGAGGTCCCCGCTACCTCGCCCATCCCGCCGGTCGTCTCCCCGCGCTTGGTCCGCCTGCGCGATGAGGTCGACGGCAATATCTACGACGTCCTCTTCGTCACCCTAGAGCGCGGCGGCCGCGACGTCTCCGGTTACCTCGTCGGCCGGCTGGAGGGCACTACTTTTACCGTGGTCTCCGGCTTCCGCCGCGTAGACTTCGGCCACGACTTCTCCCGTCCGCGCAATACCAATACGACCACCGGCACTCTCACCCCAGAGCAGCGCTACGAGCGGGCCGTCATCGTCGGCCTCCTCAACGGCAACGGCCGCGGCGACGACGCCACCAAGCACGCCTCCTGGGAAGCCGAAGGCTGGGCCAATGCCCTGTCCCTGCCCCGCCGAGTCACCCTCGAGGGCGGCGTCCTCTACCAAGCCCCCGCCCGCGGCCTGCCCGATGCCGTCAACCTCTCCGATTACGCCCGTTCCTGGACCGGCGTCATGGAGGTCCCTTCCGGTTCCTGCGTGACTGTCACGCTTCTCGACGGCGCCGGTGACCCCGCCGCCACCATCTGTCACTCCGGCGATGACATCAGCCTCGATCGCTCCATGAACAAAGCCTTCGACCACTGTTTCGCCGATTCCGAGCCCGCCACCGCCACGCTTGCCGAAGGCGACTCCGATACCCTCACCATCATCCAAGACGGCTCCACCGTTGAGGTATTCGTCGACGGTGGCCTCATCGCCATGGCCTCCCGCGTATACTTCGAAGGCGGCTGCTCCGGCCTGCGAGTCGAAACCTCCGGCGATGCCGTCATCGAGCAGGACTGGCAGCGCTCCGGCTCCAAGCTTTAATCCGCCAGGCTCTCAACGCCGGCCTGCCCCTCCTCACCTAACCCGTCCCTCCCCGCCCTTCGCGCTCACCGGCGCGGCCGCCCACCGCGGTTCCGCCTCCCCTGGTGAGCGGCAAGGGCGGGGTTGCGCGTTTTCGGCCTCACTCCGCTGAGCCGCGTCTGTCCTCGCTCCCTCATACGCGTCCTTCGCGCTCACGGGGAGAAGCTGGGGCGTCGGAAAGCGTGTGCCAGTGAGCGGCAAAGGCGAAAACCTCCCCTCGCGCTCACTGGGGAGACGAAAGAACCGCCCCACGCGCTGCCGGTGAGCGCGAAGGGCGGTGAGGTGGCTGGGGCCAGCCGGGAGCTAGACGGCGCGGAGGCGGTCCAAGCGGGCGCGAGCGGTGACCGTGAGCGTCGGGGGCAGCGCGGCCATGCGCTCGGCGAGTTCGCCGGCGCTGATGTGGCGCGCGGACGGGCTCATGCCTACCTGAGCGGCGACGGAGGCCTTATCAAGCTCGATGGGGAACGAGATATCGACCGGGTCGGCCGCCTGCTCGAGGAAGCCCTCGGCCTGCTCATACATGCGCTCGACCTTGCCTTCTTCCACGCCGAGGATGCCGAGCGGCTCGCGCAGCTCATCCAGGTGTCCGGCGCCGGGGGTCAAGACGATGACCTGGCCGCCTGGGGCAAGCACGCGCTGGAATTCGGCGGGATTGCGCGGGGCGAAGACGACGGAGATTGCGTCGACGGACTCATCCTGGATGGGAAGGCGCTCCCACACATCGGCCACGACGGCGCCGACGCGCGGGTGGCACTTAGCCAAGTGCTTCGCGGCGTGCGGGGAAATGTCGAGGCCAACGCCGCGGGCCTCCGCGATGGAGTCCAGGGTGTGGGCCAGGTAGTAGCCGGTGCCGGCACCCACCTCGAGGAGGGAGGCGGGCGTGGACTCGGCCAGGGAGGCGGAATCCAGTCCGTCCTGGACGGCCCCGGTTACGGCCTCAACGAAGGGCGCGAAGTGGCCCATGGCCAAATAGGTCTCGCGGGCGTTGACCATATCCATGTCATCGCCCTTGTGCTTGAGTCCGGCGCCGGCCGCGAGGGTGACGTAGCCCTGCTTGGCCACATCATAAGAGTGGCCGGATTCCGAAACGAGGCGAGAGAAATCATCGGCACCAGAAAGCGCGGTGCCATCGTTGGGATCGGCCAGAATGTCGACGATATGAGAAAGCATGTACCTAGACTAGCTAGAAACCTCGGTCAACAGGGAACCGAGCTCGGCGGCCTCGTCCTTGCTCAGCTCGATGACGATGCGACCGCCGCCATCCGAGGGGATGCGCATGACAATTTTGCGGGACTCCTCTACTGCTTCCATTTCTCCGCCCGTCGTGCGCGGCTTCATTGCTGCCATAGTGAGTCTCCTTTAGTTAACTTCTTTTCCTTCCAGCTTAGACCTTTTCTGCGCGGAAGATAGTTGTTCTTCCAGTTGCGCGAGGAGATCGTCTACCTGGTCCTGGCGGTATCCACGGGGAACTACCTCGAATTTCACCTGGTCAAGGCGGCCTTCGCGGAGGGCGGCGCGGTTATTTTCGCGCACCTTCTGCGGCTCGTCGAGCGGGTGCATGACCTCGCCGCGGCCAAAGATGGAGCCCCATACCCAGGTGCCGATGACGGTCAGGGCGATGAGGACAAGGAGGAGCATAATCCAAGACAGCATGGCTTAAACCTTACCTTTTAGCGGCGGGCGTTGAGCAACGGGAGCGATGACCCCGGCGCGGGCAAGCAGCGTGCGCGCGACTACCTCGGCCATCGGCGCCAGCTCGTGCAGCGGCCGGTTGCGGTGTACCCGCGTGCCCAGGTCTACCTGTGCGATTGTGCCCCGCTTGCCGACGTCCACCAATAGCCCCGCTTCCACCCCATACCCCTCCACGAAAGGTAGTTCTAGGGCGGTGGCGCGGCGCAGGGCGTATTCGCCGCCGAGGGGCTGATCGATGTGGGCGAGCTCGGGAAAGAACTGCTTGATGAGCGGCTTGGCGGTCAGTTCGGTCACGCGGCCACCGCCGGTGGGCTGGCCGTTGAGGCTGCGGCGGTAGCGGGCTTTGACCATCTCCACCGCTGGGTCAGCGAAGGGCGCGGCCAAGGCAGTGACCATGCCGGGCGCGGCGGATTCAAGGTCGGCGTCGACAAAGACGACGATGTCTCCCTTCGCTGCGGCAACCCCGCGCCAGAGGGATTCGCCCTTACCGGGGCGCGGTTCCTCTGGGAGGATATCGCGCCAATTGCGCACATCCGCCCCGGCGGCGGCAGCGCGGGAGGCGGTGGCGTCGGTGGAGTCTGCGTCGATGACGAGCACCTCGAGCGGTTCATCGGCGAGGCAGGCGCGCACGACGTCCGCGACGGTGTCCTCCTCGTTGAGCGCTGGAATGATTACAGAGACGCTCATGCAAGGCCTCGCGTGGTTGCTAGTGGGGCCACCTCGCCTTGGATGGCGGCGGTCATGCGGATGACATCGGCGGTCTCGGCCACCTCGTGCACGCGAAAGGCGGCCACGCCGCGGGCGGCGGACCACGCGGTGGCGGCCAGGGTGCCGGCCACGCGCTCTCCTACCCCGCGGTCGAGCGTCTCGCCCACGAAGTCCTTATTGGATAGCGCCATGAGCACCGGCCAACCGGTGGCGACGATCTCGTCGATACGCCGCAGGAGCTCGAGCCCATGGAAGGTGTTCTTGCCAAAGTCATGCGTCGGATCGATGAAGGTCAGGTCCTCCGGGCAGCCGAGGGAGGCGGCGCGCTCGGCCAATTGGGTGGTTTCCGCGATGACATCGGCCACCACGTCGTCGAAGTGGACGCGATGCGGCCGGGTGCGCGGGGTGATGCCGCCGGTGTGCGAGCACACGTAGCCCACGCGGTGGTGGCCGGCGACCTCGATGAGCTCGGGGTCCCAACCGGCCCAGGTGTCATTGACCAGGCCGGCGCCGGCTGCGATGGCTGCCTCGGCTACCTCGCTGCGCCAAGTATCGACGGAGATGAGCACGTCCGGGTGGCGCTCGTGCACCTTCTCGATGGTCGGCACCACGCGGTCGATTTCCTCCGCCGCGTCCACGGCCTTGCCGGGGCCAGCCTTCACACCGCCAATATCGACGATCGACGCACCCGCTGCGATCACCTCATCACAACGGCGCAGCGCCGGGTCGAGGTCAAAGGTTGCGCCCTTGTCATAGAAGGAATCCGGGGTGCGATTGACAATCGCCATCACACGCGCGAGGCTCAACGCGGCTCCCTGATGCGCTTATCGCTCATGACTTGGTGGCGCTGGATGATGTGGGAGAGGGCCTCATCGGGGTCGTCGGTAAGCAGGAAAAGCTCCCGGTCGCCCTCGTTGATATAGCCGCTGGCCGCGAGCGTGTTATCCATCCATTCCAGCAGGCCGGACCAATACTCGGTGCCCATGAGCACGATGGGGTAATTGGTTACCTTTCCGGTCTGCACCATGCACATGACCTCGAAGAACTCATCCATCGTGCCCATGCCGCCAGGCAGGCAGATGAAAGCCTGCGAGTATTTCAAGAACATTGTCTTGCGGGCAAAGAAGTAGCGGAAATTCAGGCCTAGATCCACATACTCATTAAGCCCCTGCTCGTGGGGAAGCTCGATGCCCAGGCCCACGGATAGCCCGCCGGCCTCGTGGGCGCCGCGGTTGGCTGCCTCCATGATGCCGGGGCCGCCGCCGGTGATGACGGCATAGGAGTGCTCGGCCAGCTTGCGGCCAACCTCGACGCCCAACTGGTAGCTCGCATCCTCCGGCGTGGTGCGTGCGGAACCGAAGACGGTCACGGCCTTCGGCAGCTTGGAAAGCGCATCGAAGCCAGCGACGAACTCGCCTTGGATGCGCAGGACGCGCCACGGATCGGCATGCTGCCACTCATGGTCCGCGCCGGACTCCAAGAGCCGCTGGTCAAAGGTGGAGGCCTGCTCGCCTTCGGTGCGCAGCAGCATCGGGCCGCGCAGGGTGCGCATCTGCTCAGGGGTCATGGTCTATCCCTTCAGGTAGTTCAAGAGGGCGGTGGATACTTCGGTGATCTGGGCGGTGGGGACCTGCTCGTCCTTCTTATGCGCGAACCCGGGGTCGCCGGCGCCGAAGTTTACGGCTGGGGTGCCCATTTCGGAGAAGCGGGCGACGTCGGTCCAGCCGTACTTGGCGCGGACGTTGCCCCCGACGGCGTCGATAAGAGCCTTGGCCGCTGGCTGGCCCAAACCGGGCTGGGCGGCCGGTGCGATGTCATCGATCTCGATGGTGACGTCTTCTTCCTCGCCGATGATGGACTTCATGTAGTCCAGCGCCTCGTCGCTCGTACGGTCCGGCGCGAAGCGGAAGTTCACAAACATCCATGCCTCATCCGGCAGCGTATTGGTGGCCACGCCGGACTCGAGGTGGACGATGTTGAGGCCCTCGCGGTAGGTGCAGCCATCGATGGTGACATCGCGGGACTCATAGGCGGCGATGCGGCTCATAATGGGCGCGAGCTTGTGTGCTGCGTTGGAGCCGAGCCAGGCGCGGGCCGAGTGTGCACGGGTGCCGTGGGCGGTCACGCGCAGGCGAATGGAGCCCTGGCAGCCGGCCTCCACCATGGCACCGGAGGGCTCGCCCAGAAGAGCGAAGTCGCCCTCGAGCCACTCCGGGTGGTCTTTTTGCAGGTGGCCCAGGCCATTAAATTCAGTGGCCACTTCTTCGCCCTCGTAGGCGATGACGGTCAGGTCATGCTTGAGCTCGTCCGCTTCGTGCAGCTGGGCAAAGGCATTGAGGTAGACGGCCATGCCGGACTTCATGTCCACAGTGCCGCAGCCCCACATAATCTCTACCCCGTCTTCAGAGGTTTCCATGTGATGCGGTACATTTTCTGCCAACGGAACGGTATCAATGTGGCCAGCGAGCACCACGCGGGAACCGAGCCCGCGGTTCGTGCGGGCGCACACGGTATTGCCGTAGCGGGCAACCTCGACGTCCAATCCGCGCAGCGCTTCTTCGATGGCGTCTGCGATGGCCTCCTCATGGTGGGAGGGGCTCGGAATATCTACGAGCGCCTTGGTTAGTTCGATGGGGTCTGCATATAGATCTAAAGTCACAAAGCGCCATGCTAGCGCTCCGCGCAGCTCACCGCATTGTGTAAAGTTCACTTCACTGCAAATAATTCGTCCCCCGTAAGGTGATAACAATGGCCGAAGCCACTCAATTGAAATCCCGTCATCTCACGATGATGGGCCTTGGCTCCGCCGTGGGCGCCGGTCTCTTTCTCGGCGTGGGCCTCGGCATCCAGATTTCCGGCACCTCCGTGCTCATCTCCTATGCCGTAGCCGGCGCGCTCATCGCACTGGTGATGTGGATGCTTGGTGAAATGGCTGCCGCCCGCCCCTCTTTGGGGTCATTTTCCACCTACGCCGGCCAGGCCTATGGCCACTGGGCGCGCTTTACCATGGGGTGGATTTACTGGTTCATGCTGATCATGGTCATGGGCGCCGAAATCACCGGCGCGGCCGCCATCATTTCCAATTGGTTCGATATTGCCCCATGGATTCCAGCGCTTATCGCCGTGGCGTTTTTCGCGGTGGTCAACTTCGCGGCCGTGGGCGGTTTTGGTGAGTTCGAGTTCTGGTTCGCCATCATCAAGGTTGGCGTCATCGTCGCCTTCCTCGTCATCGGCGTACTCATGGCGCTGGGCATCCTGCCGGGCATGGATTTCTCCTTGGCCGGTACCAACTTCACCGAGAACTTCCTGCCCAATGGCATGCCGGGCTTCGCCGCCGGTTTGCTGGCCGTTGCCTTTGCCTTTGGCGGCATCGAGCTGGTGACGATCGCGGCGGCCGAATCCGAGAACCCGGCGCACAACGTGGCCACCGCGGTGCGCGCCATCATCGTGCGCATCATGATTTTCTACATCGGCTCCATCGTGGTGATCACCATGGCGCTGCCGTTTAGCTCCATCCAGGACGCCGATGTCGCGGCCGATTCCCCCTTCACCCTGGTGCTCGCGGCCGCCAAGATTCCATTTGCGGCCGGCTTCATGGAGGCGATTATCGCTCTCGCCTTGCTGTCTGCCTTCAACGCGCAGATTTACGCCACCTCCCGCTTGGTCTTTGATATGGCCAAAGACCACTGCGCCCCGGGATTCTTCCTCAAGCAAAACCGCGCCGGCTCCCCCATCAACGCCGTCATCTTGTCCATGGTCTTCGCCTTCGCTTCGGTGGGCCTGCAGTTCTGGAACCCGCCGGGGCTCCTGGCATTCCTCTTCAACGCGGTCGGAGGGTGCCTGCTGGTCATCTGGTCCTTCATCGTGGCTTCCTTTATCAAGCTGCACCCCGTGCTGCGCAAGAACGGCGAGCTGACCGAGATCCACGTGCCCGGCTTCCCCTGGCTGCCCTGGATCACGGCCGCCGCCCTGGCCGGACTAACCCTGCTCATGCTCTTTGATCCGGCCGCGCGCAACCAGGTCATCTCGGTGCTCATCCTGGCTGCGGTGCTCGTCATCTTGTCCTTTGTACTTCCCACCGGCCAGCGCGCGGGGGCGCGGAAGTAGTTGCTAAGCTAGCGGGCATGACTTCTGCATCCGCACGTGGCCTAGCAACCATTACCCATGACGGCACCGTCCTGGACGTATGGTTCCCGGCCGTATACACCGATAAGAACGTAGAGACCACCGAGACCAAGCGCCTGGAAGAGGTTCCCCAGCAGTTCTCCGCACTGGCAGGCCCGGACGAGGAGCGTGGCGTGGCCCGCGTCGCCGTTGAGACCTCCATCAAGGATCTGGATGACGCCCCCGTCGATACCTACGATGCTTACCTGCGCCTGCACCTCCTGTCCCACCGCGCGGTCAAGCCGCACGGCCTGAATATGGATGGCATCTTCGGCCACCTCAACAACGTTGTCTGGACCAACTACGGCCCGTGCGCCGTGTCCGATTTCCAGATGGTGCGCGGCCGCCTGGCCTCCCGCGGCCCGGTCGTTGTCTACTCCGTGGACAAGTTCCCCCGCATGGTGGACTACGTTGTGCCGTCCGGCGTCCGCATCGGTGACGCAGACCGCGTCCGCCTGGGCGCCCACCTGGCTGAGGGCACCACCGTCATGCACGAGGGCTTCGTCAACTTCAACGCCGGCACCCTAGGCGCCTCCATGGTGGAAGGCCGCATCTCCGCGGGCGTCGTCGTAGGCGATGGCTCCGATATCGGCGGCGGCGCGTCCATCATGGGCACCCTGTCCGGCGGCGGCAAGGAGGTCATCTCCATCGGCGAGCGCTGCCTCCTCGGCGCCAACTCCGGCATCGGCATTTCGCTTGGCGACGACGCCGTGGTCGAAGCCGGCCTCTACGTCACCGCCGGCACCAAGGTAGCCGTCTTTGGCAAGGTCGCGGAAGCACTGGGCGTCGACAATGGCGAGAACGTCAAGGGCTCCCAGCTCTCCGGTGCCTCCGGCATGCTGCTGCGCCGCAACTCCGTCTCCGGCGCGGTTGAGGCCGTGGAGTGGAAGGCTGAAGCCGTCGCGCTTAACGACGAGCTGCACAAGAATTAACACCCCCGATTCCTATAGCCCAATCGGGCAAAATAAGATGGAGGGGTGACTGATAACTCCTCCACCCTCGGTTCTGGCCTGAAGGTCCGCCACCTGACCATGATGGGGCTAGGCTCCACCATCGGTGCCGGACTTTTCTTGGGCACCGGCGTCGGCATTTCCGCCGCCGGCCCCGCCGTGCTCCTCGCCTACGTCATCGCAGGCTTTCTGGCCATTTTGGTGATGCAGATGCTGGGCGAGATGGGCACCGTTATCCCCGCCTCCGGCTCCTTTTCCGAATACGCCGAACACGGCATCGGCCGCTGGGCGGGCTTTACCCAGGGCTGGATCTATTGGCTAGCCACCGTCGCCGTGCTCGGCGCCGAAATCACCGGCGCGGCCGGCTTCATCGGCTCTTGGTTCAACGTCTCGCCATGGATTCCCGCCGCCATCTGCGTGGTCCTCTTCGGCATCATCAATCTGCTGCGCGTGCGCAGCTTCGGCGAATTCGAGTACTGGTTCGCCCTCATCAAGGTCGTTGTCATCGTGGCCTTCCTCATTATCGGCGCGCTGCTCATCCTGGGCCTCCTGCCCGGCCATTCCTTCATCGGTACCTCCGTCTTCTTGGAGGACGGCTTCATGCCCAATGGCCTCGGCGGCGTCGCGGCTGGCCTGTTGGCCGTAGCCTTCGCCTTCGGCGGCATCGAGGTGGTTGCCATCGCTTCTGCCGAATCCGAAGACCCCGAGAAATCCCTAGTCAACGCCGTGCGCTCCACCATCTTGCGTATTTCCGTGTTCTACCTAGGCTCCGTCCTCGTCATCACGTTCCTCCTGCCCTATTCCATCCTGGGCGGTGCCTCCACGGCCGCGGAATCCCCCTTCACCATGGTTCTCGAGCGCGCCGGCATCCCGGGCGCGGCCGGCATCATGGAAGTCGTCATCGTCCTCGCACTACTCTCCGCCTTCAACTCGCAGATCTACGCCTCCTCCCGCATGATGCATTCCCTAGCCTCCCGCGGCGAGGCCCCACGCATCTTCACCACCACCAATAAGGACGGCGTTCCCACCACCGCCATCGCCCTCTCTGTCCTCCTCTCGGCCGTCATGGTGGTGCTCAACTACGCCGATACCGGCTGGCTGCTTAGCTTCATGCTCAACGCCGCCGGCGCCTCCCTACTCATCGTCTGGGTCTTCATCGCCGTCAGCCAGCTACGCCTGCGCCGCCAGCTCGAGGCCCTCCGCCCCCTCCCCATCCGCATGTGGGCCTTCCCCTACCTCACCTGGTTCGCCCTCGCCCTCTTTGCGGCCATCGCGGTGCTCATGCTTACCGACGCCACCGCCCGCACCCAACTCCTCTCCGCCGCCGCCATGTTCGTGGTGCTCGCCATCGCCGGCGTTATCAATTCCAAGGTTCGCGGCATCAACCCGACCTCAACGCTGCCCCTCACCTAGCCCCTTATCCCAGGGGGCTCACCTCGCCCCTCCGTCCTCCCTCGGCCACTCCCGCCCTTCGCGCTCACCGGCACGAGGCGGGGTCTCTCTTTTTCGTCACCTGGTGAGCGCCTAGGGCGAACTCTGCCCACGCCCCCTCCCGTCGCGCTCACGGGGAGCACAAATCAGGGCAACCCGGGGCCGCCGGTGAGCGCGAAGGGCAGTTATCCACAGCTATCCGGACCACGCAGCGGAAAATCGCCCCCGAACCCCGGGTTATCCACAGGATGCCGCGACGCGCATAGCTACAGCTCACCACGACCGCTTAGGTTAAGCCCCATGGGGGAATGGACTACCGCGGAACTACGCGGGCAGGGTTTGAGCAAGGATGCGATTCGTCGCAAAGTGCGCGAGGGGAAGCTGTATCGCGTGCACAGGGGGATTTATACCGATGAATGGACGCCCTGGGCGGTGGCGCGGGCGCTGGCGCATGGGCTCAGCCGCATCCATTTCACGGGAAAGACGGCGCAAGAGATTTACCTCGGCCGGCAGCTGACATTTCCTCTGGAAGCGGAGGGACCGCGCACTTTGAAGGGTAAGAGCTTTCGCGTTTCACACTCGCGACTTCAAGCCACGCACAATGTCAACGGCCTTCCGGTGATGCAACCGTTGTGGGCCGCGCGAAGGATTTCGCGTGCGTGCAGGCCTCTTCTGGAAGAACACTACCGAGGAAAACACGGCCCCGGCCGTCTAGAAACGGACCGTCGGCGAATGCGGCGCGTCCCAAGGAGTCTAAAAGAGACGATCCGGCACGCCGCGATTGGAGCGGATAGCCCACCGGAGCGCACTTTAAGCAGAAAGCTGCGCACTGAAGGAATTTTCCCAGAACACAATGCTCTCATTGCGGGGTACCGCTTTGATCTCAGGATTGGAAGGCTCCTTGTGGAGGTCGATGGCTGGGAATACCACAAGCACAGCGAGGCCTTTCAAGCTGACCGGTCCAAACAAAACTCGGCCGTCGCCCACGGATATACGGTTTTGCGCTTTACTGCCGACGACATCAACTACCACCTCAGCGAAGCCATCCTACTTATCAAAGCCACTCTTGAGGTGCTAAAAGGCCGCAACCCTGAGCTTCCGACCTCAGCAACTCAGCCTTACTGGAAATGGCATCTATGTGTGAAACATTTGCTTTAATGACAATTATCCTTTACATTCGGATATGCAAGCAAGACACACAGTAAAGGAGTCCAGATGGCCGACCACCCCAACATGGTCCGCAAATGGCGCCGCTGGCTCGAATTATCACAAGCCGAACTCGCTGAAAAAGCCGGCGTCTCCCGCCAGACCATCGCCAATATCGAACGGGGCAATTACTCCCCTTCGGTGCACCTCGCACTGGACATTTGCCACGAACTAGGTAAATCCGTCGAAGAAATCTTTGGAGCCGAACAACATGATTAACGCCATTGCCAACTACTCCCTCAATGAAATCGAGCGCGCCACTCGCGATGAATTCGAACGCGACACGCTCTATAAAGCCTGCGCAATTGGCATCACTCTCATCCCATTCCTCGAGCTCGTCGTCGCCGCAATCCTCGCCTGGGTTCTCCCCGGCCGAATGAGCATGCTGTGCTTCCTCGCGCTCGTACCGTCCATCCTCGGCAATTCCATCGGCACAGCTTGGATGCGCAAGCGCGTCGCCACCCCACCAGTGGGCCGAAATTGGACCGCAATGGCCGTCTATTTCATCCCACTTATCGCCATGTTCGCTGGCATTGCCTATAACGCCTACGCGCCTGCCGACGGCCACAGCCCCGCCTCTTACCTCCTCGGCACCGCCGTCGGTGTAATCACCGTACTCATCCTCACCCCCTTCATTCGTCGCCGCCAGCACCGCCGCGACCAGGCTCGCCTGGATGCCGAGCTCGAAGACTAGTCCCACTCCCGCTCCCCTCCACCCGCCCTTCGCGCTCACCGCGGACGGCGGGTTCTCGCGTTTTCTGCCCCAGTGAGCGCGTGGGGAGGTACCGCCCCCTCGCACTCACCGAGAGGCCCACTCACCGTCGTCGAAGGGATGCCGGTGACCGCGACGGGAGCATTGCTTGCCGACGCCCCCCTTCCCGCTCACCGGCAGCTAGAAAAAGCCCCATCGCCGTGCGCTGGTGAGCGCGAAGGGCGGTGGGGCGAAAGGCGATGCGGCCAAGGGGCGGGACAGAGCGAGGCGGATGAGGCCGGCCCGGGACCTGGCTAGGCAGGTTCAGTTTCCTGGACAACCTGAGGCGCCTTCGGCTTCGAGCGGAAGGTCCACAGCTTGTTGATGACGAAGTTGATGGGCATCGCCACGATGATGGAAATGGCGTTTGCCCAGTAATACATCGTGCGCAGGCCGGTGGAATCATCCAGAATATCGGCCGGCAAATGGAGCGGAGAGGTGGGATTCATCAGCAGATGCTGAATCGCCATCGACACCACGAAGGCACCAATACCGGCGAGCAGGAAGGGGAAGAATCCGCGGATCCAGGACACTTTAGACACTGACTTGAAGGTCCACATGCGGTTGAGCTGGTAGTTCCACGTATTTGCGACTAAGAAAGCGATGGTGGAATAGAGCATGAACCAGCGCAGGTGAAATTGGGTTCCGAAGAGGTTGACCAGCGGGTCATTGGGCATCGCTTCGAAGCATGCCCAGCCCCACTTCTTCGCCAGGACCGAGGTGATGAGATTTACCGCGGTACCGGAACCGCCGACGATGCCGAATTTGAGAAACTGCCCAAAATTGGACACAAAGCGCGCGACGCTGAGGTCTGCCATGGGCCGCCTTTCTAGCCAGTGATTAAATAACTACTCGATTGTAGTTCTTAAAGCCTGGGAACTGAAAAATTGACGCTCGGAATGTGATAGAGGATCTATAAAAGTTATAGCCTCGTGGAGCAGGGCGAGCGGGGTTCGGAAGTCATAGAGGTCGAGCTTGCGCGGGGTAGGATAGGTATCGTCGCCAAGCAGTGGGTGGCCGAGGTAATTGAGCAGCACGCGCAGCTGGTGGGTATGGCCGGTGCGCGGCCACATGGTCACCTCCCGGCCGGCCGCGCGTACGTACGTGGAGGTCAGTGTGCCTTCGGGGGCCACGAGCACCTGGCGCGCTCCGCGGGGCTTGCGCATGCGCAGGTCAATTTCCCGGTCTATGAAAAGCGGCTGCTTGACGACGCCCCGATACCTCTTCACCGCACTCCCCTCCAGGAAGATGCGCTGGTAGGCGGCGCGGGTTTCGGGATTGCGGGAGCAGATGACGAGGCCAGCGGTCAGGCGATCCAGGCGGTGCAGGGGTACGATGTCGTCCTCGCCAAAGTCCACGCGCAGGCGCGTTTGCAGCGTTTCGCGTTGGAGGCGGCCGTTGGTGGTCGTGGGCAGGAAGTGCGGCTTATCGGCCACGATGAGGTCGCGGTCGGCGTGGACCACGGAGTAGTCGAAAGGAATCGGGCATTCCGGAGGAACGGAGGGGTGGTACCAGGCGGGCACGGGGTGTGAAAGTGCGGCGCCGGGCGGCAGCACGGTGCCGGGCGAAAAGGGAGAGTCGCCGGCACGGGCGGCGAAGTACTCCCCTTCCTCCGGCACGCGGCCACGCAGGACCGTTTTGCGCGGGGAGATGCCCGCGCGGGCGGGAGGCCTGCCCGAATTAGGCACCGGCGAGGCGGTCGACGGCGGCATCGATGCGCTCATCGGCGCCATTGAGGCCGATGCGCACGTGCTTCTCGCCGGCCGGGCCGTAGAAGTCGCCCGGGGCAGCGAGGATGCCGCGCTCAGCCAGCCAGTCGATGGTCTCGCGGCAATTCTCGCCCCGGGTGGCCCACAAGTACAGGCCGGCATCGGAGTGGTCGATGGTAAAGCCGGCGTCGACAAGCGCGTGCATGAGCACCGCACGGCGGGAGGCGTAGCGGTTGCGCTGGAGGGCCTCGGTGTCGTCGTCGTTTAGCGCGGCGACCATGGCGGCCTGGATGGGGCCTGGAACGATGAGGCCAGCGTGCTTGCGCAGCTGCAGCAGCTCGGCGATGAGCTCGTTATCGCCCGCGAAGAAGCCGGCGCGGTAGGAGGCCATATTCGCCGTCTTGGACAGCGAATGCATGGCGATGAGGCCGGTGTTATCGCCATCGGTCACGCGCGGATCAAGGATGGACACCGGCGGATTATCGTCGTTCCAGCCCAGGCTCATATAGCACTCATCGGAGGCGATGATGGCGCCGGTCTCCCGTGCCCACGCCACGATGCGGCGCAGCTCCTCCACGCCGAGGACGCGGCCGGTGGGATTGGAGGGCGAATTCAAAAAGACCAGGGAGGCATCCTGGAAATCGGAATCCGCGCGCAGCGGCTTAGCACCGGCGAGCAAGGCGCCCACCTCATAGGTGGGATAGGCCACCGAGGGGAAGGCGACGGTCTCGCCGCGCATACCCAGAAGCGTGGGCAGCCAGGCGATGGCCTCCTTGGTGCCGACCACCGGTAGGACGCGGTCAACCTGCATGTTATAGCGGCGGGTGAGCGCGGCGGCGATGGCCTCGCGCAGCTCCGGGGTGCCGGCGGTCTGCGGGTAACCAGGGTTCTGCGCGGCCGCGGTCAACGCGAGCTGCACGCCCGGGGACACAGGGTCAACGGGGTTGCCCACCGAGAGGTCAACGATTCCACCCGGGTGGGCCTGGGCCTTCTTCTTGGCGCCGGCCAGCGAATCCCAGGGGAAGTCTGGAAGCGTCTTTCCTAGCGGTGTGCGTGCCATGTCTTACTCCTGATTCTGTGGCGGAAGCGCGGCAATCATCGGGACGTCAAAGTCCTGTGGCCCAAGGGCTGCCGCGCCGCCCGGGGAGCCCAGGTCATCGAAGAAGGCCGCGTTGGCGTCGTTGTAGTCCAGCCACTCATCGGGAACGTCATCCTCGTAGAAGATGGCCTCGACTGGGCAAGCCGGCTCGCAGGCGCCGCAGTCCACGCACTCATCCGGGTGGATGTAGAGCATGCGCTTGCCCTCATAGATGCAGTCAACAGGGCATTCCTCAACGCAGCCGCGGTCCATTACGTCAACGCAAGGCTGTGCGATCGTATAAGTCATGGAGATTCCTTGAAGCTTCCTGATTTCTCGGATTTGGGATGTTTAACAGTATGTCACTTCTGCTTGAAAAATGGCCAAACGCCCCCGCCTATCCCGGCCAAAAGCAGGAGCAGGCTGAGAATATTATTGGCCAAGAGCATGTCTCCTGTCATCGGTACGAGGAGCATGAAGGCGAAAAAGCCCAGGCACCAAACGATGAGCGGGATGGCGCCGACCATCGGCGCGGGGCTCCATAGCCGGGCGGTGCGGGTGAGCACGGAGTTAAACCACCACGCAAGCAGGATGGTGATGGGAAAAGCCACACTCGCCCCATTGGATAGCGGAATGCGGGCGGTGAGGTAGATGACCTCAAGAAAGACCGATAGCAACGCGCCGATGGCCAGCCACACTAGGCCGGTGACCTGCTCGCCGCGACTAAAATCCGTGCGCATTATAGGCCGCCCAGCAAGTCATCGGCCGGCTCACCCTGGCCCAGCTGGAAGTACTCGGCGCGCAGCAGGGGCATGACCAGCAGGTTGGATAGGCCATAGGCTCCGGGCACGTGCTCGGGTTCGTGCAGCGCGGCCACGGCGGCCTCGGGGTTGGTGCGGGTGGTGGTGCCATCGGCCACCCAGATTTGGGAGGCGTGGGCGCGCATAGCGCAGCGCTTGGCGTCCAGGGCGGCGTCGGAAAGAGCGACGGTGACGTCCGCGCCCTCGTTGGTGAAATTGTCTAGGTACTCCTGGCTGGGCTTGGTCCACCCCGCCGGCGCATCGAGGGTGTCCAAACCGGCATAGTTGGCGGCGCGTTCAAAAATGCCGTACCAAATGCGCGTGCTTGGCGACGCCGCCTTCATCACCGCCTTATGCACCGCAATGTGGTCCGGGTGGCCATAGCCGCCATCGGGCCCGTAGGTCAAGATGGCGTGGGGGTGAATCGCCTCGAGCTCGTCGCTCAGGAAATCGGCCGCCTCCTCGATGCGATTGACCAGTGCACGCGGGTTCTCGTGCGAGGGAGAGCCTGCCATGCCGGAGTCATGGAAGTGGCCGAAACCGCCCAGTTGGATGCCCTTGACGCCCAGGGCATCGAGGGCATTGGCCAATTCGCGGGCGCGGAAACCGCCGAGCTGATCATGATCGGCCAAGCCTTGGTAAGGCTCGCCGATGACCTCGCCGTCCTCGCCCAAGGTAAGCGTAATGACGATAACCTCGGCGCCGCGTGCGGCTAGAGTTGCCAGGGTGCCACCCATAAAGAGGGTTTCATCATCCGGGTGGGCGTGCACTGCCACCACGCGGTAGCCGGTTAGGTCCTTAGTCTTCATCTATCCTCCAGCGGGGCGCGGTGATAAGACCCTCGTCCCAATCATCGATGCTTTGGCCGGGGCCTACAATACCCTCCCCGAGCGCGTGGATACGCGTCTCATCCACCAAAGGCACGTAGAGAGCTTCTTTAGAGTTCACATCGCGAATGCGTCCGAGTGCTTCCTTTGGGCTCAGGGCGCCGGATAAAATCTCCTCGCGAATCTCCTCCGCGTTCTCCGGGCAGATTCCGGACAGGTCGCCGGCGAGCGGCTGCTTGTCATCGCAGCTGAAGATATTTGCCGCGGCCACCGAGTTCAGGGAGATATCCTCCCAGGTCACTACCGCATCCACCTCACCTTCGGGCAGGAGCTTGGAGGTGATCGTGGTCAGGCGCTCGGACACCACCTCGGCGGCGATCCCGTGGGCTTCGAGGACGTCATAAAGCGTATTGGCCGCGGCCAAGGCCGTGGGGCTGGTGGGGTCTACCGCAAAGCGAATCGGCTTCTTACTAGCGCGAGTGCGCAGCGCAGTGAGATCCGTGTCCTTACTAATGGGGTTATTCCCCGGTTCGAGGTTGGAGGCGCGGCCGGTGGCCAAGCGCGCGACCTGGTCCGTATCAATCAGCGAGGCCAATCCGCGGCGCGCGGCCCTTTCTTCCAGAGCTTCATCCGCGGTGGACATGTGCAGGCGCAGTTGGCGCGGGCGGGTCAGTGTCTTATCGGAAACATGCCCCAAAAGGCCCAGTGCTTCCTGCGAGGTTTGGCCAGGCGTGAAGTCCGCGAAACCAATCTGCCCGGAGCGCAGCATATTAAGCGCCTGGGTGCTATCGCGCACCTCGCGCAGCTGAATGACGTCCACCTGCGCCGGATTGGCACCCCAGAAGCGGTCGTTCCGGTTCAAGGTAATGACTCCGCGGCCGCGGTCCACGCTATCGACGAGGAAGCGCCCGGCCGATGCCGGAATCTTATCGGCCAAGGCGGAGCCGAAGTTATCGTCCTGCAGCAGGTGGGAAGGCAACAAATTATGAAAAAGCAGGTGCCAATCTTTCACCTTCTCGGAGAAATCCACGGTGACTACGCGGCCGCCATCGGAGGTATTAACAGCCGATATGGCGTGGTAGCCGGAAGGATCGCGCACACCGGCGGTAGTGGTCATCTGCTTCCACAGGTAGCTAAAGTCCGCACCGGAAATGGGTGTGCCATCGGACCATTGTGCGGGCGAGGCAATGACGTAGCGCACCCGCTGCACCACGCCCTTAGGCGCGGTGACCTCAGAGGCGGATTCGAGGATATCGGCGTCCCTTTGCCCGTTGTGGAACGCTGAGGGCAGCACCAGTTCTGCAATCTGGTCGACCAGCTCGGAGTTATTGGCCACCAGGTGCGGGTTCAATCCCGCGCGCAAGGGGTCCACGCCCACCGAGATGGTGGGGCGCTTGGCGGAGTCGGCATCCTGCGGCTGCTCTTCTTCCGGGGTAGGCGTGGTGGTGGTCTGATCTTCTTGCAGCACGGAGGCATTTTCCTCCACCACCGGTGGTGGGCCGGGGTTAGCCGCGCAGGCGCTAAGTAGTGCAAGGCTGGCGGTGCTGAGTACCGCTGCGATTGCCGACGCCGCGCGCCTTGGTGAAGCCGGATTCTTTTTCATCGCGGACTACTTTAGTCCCTCTCCCCCGCCGAAACGAAGATTATTGGCGCTAGACTCGGCCATAGACCGCAACTTTTAAGGAGGCCCCGATGCTCATCTGCCAAGAAATGTTCCTTCTACTAACCAAGGACAACGGCAAGAAGGAAGACTGGGTATCCAATAATGAGGCCGCCCTGCGCGCCACCGTACTCGCGGACCTGCTGCTGGGCGGTCACGTAGAGCTCGGTGAGAAGAAGAAGGTAGAGACCACTCCACAGCGCCCAGAGCACCCCGTGTTGGCTTGGGCCTGGGAGGAGCTGCAGCAACACAAAGCCACCAGCATGCAGAGCCTCTTGGAGGCCTCGTGGTTTACCCCGCGGGAAATCATCGCGTTGGATTTCCACGCAAATGGACAGCTCGACGTGGAAAAGGCCAAGTGGTGGCAGATAAGCGGCGACCGCTACATCATGACGGACTTGGAGCTGGAAAAGGAACTGCGCGAACGGTTGGTTGCGGTGCTGGAGGCGCAGCGGCCGGCCGAGGTCAACGACGTCATTATTCTCGATATTCTCCGCGAGGTCAGCGGCGCCTATACCCTGCTGAAAAACAATGCGGAGGGAATGAAGCGCCGGGAGATGCGGGCACGCATTCAGGACATCAAAAAAGAGGTGGAGTATGACAAAACCGCCTCCTCAGCGGTCAAGGCCGTAGTTGAGGAGGCGGCAGCGGTTGCGGCGATGGTGGCCACATCAGCGGCAATCACCACCACCTAGGGTGCGGCTTATTACTTATTCATCTGCTTCTTGCGAGCAGCAGCACGCTTGCGGTCGGTAGCGGAAAGCTCCACCTTGCGCACGCGCAGGACGTCCGGGGCGACCTCGACGCACTCGTCGTTACCACAGAATTCCAGTGCTTCTTCCAAGGAGAGGGTGTGCGCCTTGGCCAGGGTGACGGTGGCATCCGCAGTAGCGGAGCGCATATTGGTCAGCTTCTTTTCCTTGGTGATGTTGATGTCAATATCCTCATCGCGGTTATTGGCACCAACGACCATGCCCTCATAAGCCTCGGCGCCCGGCTCGACGAAGAAGTTGCCGCGGTCAGCCAGCTGCATCAGCGCGTACTGAGTGATCTGGCCGGTACGGTCAGCCACGAGAGAGCCGGTCGGGCGGGACTTGATCTCGCCGGCCCAGACATCCAGGCCGTCGGAAATGGAGTTGGCAATGCCGGCACCACGTGTCTCGGTCATGAACTGGGTGCGGAAGCCAATGAGACCGCGAGCAGGAACGCGGAAGACCATGCGCACCCAGTCGCCCTCGCGAACGTCCATGGCCTGCATCTGACCCTTGCGGCCAGCCAACAGCTGGGTAATAGCGCCCTGGTGCTCGGACGGGGAGTCAATGGTGAGGATCTCGTATGGCTCGTAGGTCTTGCCGTCGATTTCCTTGGTCACAACCTGCGGCTTGCCGATGGTCAGCTCGAAGCCCTCGCGGCGCATGGACTCGATGAGCACGGATAGCGCCATCTCGCCGCGGCCCTGGACCTCCCAAGCATCGGGGCGCTCGGTAGGCAGCACGCGCAGGGACACGTTACCGATAAGCTCCTGCTCCAACCGGGCCTTGACCATACGCGCGGTAAGTTTATCGCCACCGCCCTGTCCTGCCATCGGGGAGGTATTGACGCCGATGGTCATGGAGATGGCCGGCTCGTCCACGGTGATGCGCGGCAGAGCCTCAGGGTTTTCCGGATCGGCGATGGTGTCACCAATCATGACATCGGAGATACCGGAAATGGCTACGATATCGCCGGCGATGGCCTCCTCCGCGGGCTGGCGCTCGAAGCCAACGGTGCGCAGCAGCTCGGCGACCTTCACGGTCTTGGTGTGCTGGTTGCCATCCTCGTCGTAGTGGATCCAGGCCACCTGCTGGCCCTTCTTGATGCGGCCGGCGTAGATGCGCAGCAGCGCGATACGGCCCAGGAAGTCGGAGGCGTCCAGGTTGGTCACGTGCGCCTGCAGCGGGGCGTCGACGGTAGCGGAGGGCTCTGGGAGGACGTTGTAGATGACGTCGAAAAGCGGCTGCAGATCCTCGCCTTCAGGGACGTTGCCATCGCCTGGGTTCTCGGTGGAGGCAACGCCGGCGCGGCCGGAAGCGTAGAGAACCGGAAGGTCCAGCAGCTCCTCGGCGGCGGCCGCAGCTTCCTCGTCCTCCAGGCCGGCGGCGATTTCCAGCAGCAGGTCCTGAGACTCGGAGACAACCTCGTCGATGCGGGCATCTGGGCGGTCAGTCTTGTTCACGCAGATGATAACCGGCAGCTTGGCTTCTAGTGCCTTGGTGAGCACGAAGCGGGTCTGCGGCAGCGGACCCTCGGAGGCATCGACGAGCAAGACAACGCCATCCACCATGGAAATACCGCGCTCGACCTCGCCACCGAAGTCGGCGTGGCCTGGGGTGTCGATGACGTTAATAATCAGGTCCTGGCCGTCCTTGCCCAGGCCCTTGCGGTGAATGGCCGTGTTCTTGGCCAGAATGGTAATGCCGCGCTCGCGCTCCTGATCATTGGAGTCCATGACGCGGTCCGTGTGTTCACCGTGGTCACCAAAGGCGCCGGACTGCTCCAGCATGCCGTTGACCAGGGTGGTCTTGCCATGGTCAACGTGCGCGACGATGGCAACATTACGGAACTCGGTATTACTCACTAGTGGGGTTCTCCTTCGGAGGATCTACAGCGCTTGCGCGCGCGAAATTGATCTTGAACGAGCTCCCACGATACCCCCTTAAAGGGCCAAGTGCAGCATTGGGGATGGCTTTACCCCGTAACGCACCGTATAGAACGGGCGAAAAATCTTATAGATTAAATCTTATAGATTGCCAAAGCACTTGACACTCCCCCAGCCATCACTATCGTTACTGTAGGTAATATTGTTACAAATGTGACAACTGGGGTTTAACCGCCCTTCCCGAGACCGCACCCAAGGAATTGATAACGTGAGCCACGCCCGCACCACCTGGCGCCTGTCCGGCCGCACCGGTTATATCGCCGCTGCCACGGCCGCGCTCATCGGCCTCGCCTCTCCCCTCGTCGCCCCAGCGCAGGCTTCCGCACCGGATCTTTCTTCCTTGGTGCAGCAGGCGTCCTCCCATAGCCCACTGGACGAGCTCGGCCGCCCCAACCAGGAAACCCAGGACCGCATCCGCGCTTTTGCGGCACAACCGTGGATTCCCGAGGATGTTCGCAACGCTATCCTCTCGGGCCTCGCGTTCTTCGCCGGCGGCGGCGATGGCAAGGACGGGGTAGCCATGCCGGAGGGCAATAACCCGAACTTCCGCCAGTTCTACTGGCCCACGGTCTCCGCACACTGCATCGACGGCACCAGCGATGCCATGGGCTCGGCCATCGCCGTTCCCGGCCCCACCGAAATGCCGGCACCGGGCGCAAAGCCCGGTGAAACCGTATTCCTCTTCACCGCTCTTGGCACCCCACCGGCCGCGCGCGAACAAGGCGGGATGAACGTGCAGTGGTTCAACCTTGACACCCTGCGCAGCGGTGTCACCCCACTGAATAACAATGGCATCAATCAGGACGGCCCTACCACCTTGTCCGGCACCGCCCAGACCGGCAAGGGCACCGTCATCGCGCTGCTTTCTGGCGGCGTGAACACCCAGGAATCCCGCTGCAATTTTGCCCCGACCGCCGCCTTCCTTGAGGTGAAGTAGATGCCGGTGGATCTCCATCCGGTCAAGCGCGAGACCTTTAATACCGCCGAGTACACCAATACCGATCCCAAGGGATTCCTGCGCGAGGTCGACACGTACACCGAGACGGATTTCGGCCTCTACATGGCTCGCGGCGCCGATCACCCGCGCTTTGGTTACCTGGAATCGTGGCTGCTGCCCGATCTCAACCTGCGCGCCAATATCTTCCATTTCCGCCCCGGTGTAGACGTCGACCAGGACTTTTATATTGATGTGGCCGAAATCCAACGCGATGGCACGGTGTGGACCACCCGCGACCTTTATGTGGATCTAGTAGCCACGCGCGGCGAGCCCATTTCCGTGCTCGATATTGATGAACTCTCTGCCGCTACCTCCGCCGGCTTGATTTCTGCCGAAGACGCCGAGAAAGCGATCGACACTACACTTGCCGCGGTCGAGGGCATTACTCGCAGCGGTGATGATGCGATGGCTTGGTTGGCGCATCAGGGAATACACTTAACGTGGTCCGATAACATCACCCTAACCCCAGAAGGATAATTTATGGCTGGTGGCCTTTTTGCCCTGCTTGACGACGTCGCCCTGATCGCCCGCTCCGCTGCCTCTAGCGTTGACGATGTGGCCGCCCTTGCGGGTAAGACCTCCGTGAAGGCCGCAGGTGTGGTAGTCGATGATGCTGCCGTAACCCCACAATACGTGGAGGGAATTAAGCCCCAGCGCGAGCTTCCGATGATCTGGCGCATCACCAAGGGCTCGCTCATCAATAAGCTCGTCATCATCTTGCCCATCGCCATGATCCTCTCTTGGATCGCACCGTGGGCACTCACCCCCATCCTGATGTGCGGCGGTACTTTCTTGTGCTTTGAAGGTGCGGAGAAGATCCTGCACCACGTTCTCCCCCACCGGGAAAAGGAGACCGAGTCAGTCCAGGAAAAGGGCGCCGATGCCGAGGACAGCCTAGTTAAGTCCGCTATCACCACCGACCTCATCTTGTCTGCCGAGATCATGGTCATTTCCCTTAATGAGGTCATCAACGAGCCATTTTGGATGCGCCTGGGTGCCCTCATCTTCGTCGGCATCTTGCTGACCCTGGGTGTCTACGGCGCCGTTGGCCTTTTGGTCAAGATGGACGATATTGGCATGGCCCTCAATAAGCGCCACGATGGCAAGTCCACGGTGGGCAACGCCTTGGTCAAGGGCATGCCGATCGTGCTGGATATCATCGGCGTCATCGGTACCGCCGCCATGCTGTGGGTAGGCGGCCATATCGTGGTCAAGGGCCTGCACGAGTTCGGCATGGATCAGCCCCACGAATTCATCGCGTCCACGACCGAGAATATCTCCAATGGCGCCCTGGCATGGCTGGCAGATACCGGCATGTCCATGGTCTGCGGCCTGGTGCTTGGCGTAGTCGTTGCCACCATCGTGATGGCGGTTAAGGCCTCCTTTGGCAAGACTTCGGCCACTTCTGCCGAGCCGGCGGAAGCTTAACGCTCCGTAGCCCGGCTGCATAGCCGGCTACATAAATAGCATCAGCGAAACCGCCATCACGGCCATGCCGGCAATCAAGCCGTAAATGGCGTGATGGTGCTCGCCGGTCTCCTCCGCGGTGGGCAATAGCTCATCCAGCGAGATAAAGACCATAATGCCGGCGATGGCGGCGAAGCTAATGCCCATCGTCGCCGGACCAATAACCGGCATGAGAAGGCCGAAGCCGATGAGCGCGCCGAGCGGCTCGGCCAGGCCAGACAAGGTGGCCCACCAAAAGGCCTTCTTGCGGGAGCCAGTGGCCTCGCGCAGCGGAACAGCCACCGCAATGCCTTCCGGGATATTGTGAATGGCGATGGCCACCGCCACCGGCACCGCAACTTCCTTAGAATCCAGGCCGGATAGGAAGGTGGCAAACCCCTCGGGGAAATTGTGCAGGCCCAGCGCGCAGGCGGTAAATACGCCGGTTTTCATTAGCTTCTTGCGGCGGGCTTCTTCGGCCGTGGTGGCCGGCTCATGGGGGTTAATCTCCTCCGGCACGAGCCGGTCAATGATGGCGATGACGGCGATGCCAGCAAAGAACGCCCCGACGGCGGCCCAGGTGCCGGTGGTTTCCTCGCCGAGGGCGTCGGAAAGCTGCGCAATGCCTTCCGGCAGGATCTCCATAAAGGAGACATACAGCATCACGCCGGCCGAAAGCCCCAGTGCAGCGGCCATAAAAGCCGGCCCCGGCTGGCGCCTTCCCACCGCCAAAGCGCCGCCAATCGAGGTCGATAGACCCGACAGCAGCACCAAGGCGAAGGCAAAGGCAAAGGTACTAAAAGTCATAGCTGGCACCCTACCAGCCAATAATTGTCAAGTATTAATTTTCTTCCTTATCCTCCGGCACCGGCGAGATGAACTCGCCATTCTTGATAGATGGATCGTTGTCCACATACTCGCCCGCCTCATAGTCATAGCCCACGGCGCGGCCCTCTTCGTCCGTGCGCGCGTACCAATCGGTCACCTCTGCTGCAGTGGAGTTAAAGTGCGCGCCCGTTGCGTAGTCGCCGTCTGTCGGCTCGATAGACAGGGCAAAGTTATCGCCATAATCGCGCACGCCCCGCACGATCGCATTAGAGACCGCTTCGTCCTCGTAGAAATGACGGATGGAGGCAGGATCATGGCGCAGCTCGCGCACCAACGCGATGCACATGAGCACGATGATAACCGCGAAAGGCAAAGCCGTCACCGTAATAAGGTTCTGCAGGCCCTGCAGCGCATTACGGCCACCGGCAAGCAAAATGACCACGGCAATGCCAGCCATACATACCACCCAAAAGACCGTTACTGCCGGGTTGGGCTTGGGGTTGCCGCGCTGGGTGAGCTGCGAGTTCACAATGGATGCGGAGTCAGCCGTGGTAATGAAGAAGACCACCAGCATGATGATGACGATGGGCGCCATCCACTCCGCTCCTGGGAAGTGGTCCAAGACCTTGAAGAAGATGTCTTCTGCCGCCGGCATGGAATCAATAGTGCCATCTGAGGCGATATCGCCATCGCGGCGCTGCAACCAAATGGTGGTACCGCCCAGGATGGTAAAAGCGGCAACAATGATGGCCGAGGGAATAAGCAACACACCGAGCACGAACTGGCGGATGGTTCGCCCGCGCGAAATCTTGGCTACGAAGACGCCCACGAATGGCGACCACGATACCCACCAAGCCCAGTAGAAGGTGGTCCAGGAGGACAGGAACGCAACCATGTCTTCCCCCTGGCCCATATTGGCAGAGAGCATCTGCGGCATTTCATCGAGATATTCAATCACCACGGCCGGCAGCATATTGGCCAAGAAGGCGGTCGGCCCCACGACGAAGAAGAACAAGGCCAGGGCCATGGCCAGCACCAGGTTGATATTGGAGAGCCACCGAATGCCCTTCGCCACGCCGGAGACGGCCGAGAAGATCGTTCCGATGGACAGGACCACGATGATTACCAGCGCCGCGGTGTTGCCGGTGGTAGACCAGCCGCTGACCAATTCCACGCCGCGGCCGATCTGCAGCGCACCGATGCCCAGCGTGGCGGCGGTGCCGAAGAGAGTGGCAATAATGGCTAAGCCATCGATGATGCGCGCGGGCAGGGAATCAGAGGAGCGATTGCCAAAGAGCGGCATCAGGATGGAGCTCATCAGCGGCACGCGGCCGCGGCGGAAGGACACGTAGGCCACGCACAGGCCCACGATGGCATAAATCGCCCACGCATTAAGGCCCCAGTGCATGGCTGCCTGCGCCATGGCGCCCAGCACCGCTTCATCGCTCGCGGCCTCATAGGCACCAGGGCGCGGCGAAAGGTAGTAGCTCAGCGGCTCGAAGGGGCCGAAGAAGATAATGCCGATGCCAATGCCGGCGCCAAAGAGCATCGCAGCCCAGCTCACCGTGGAAAATTCCGGCTTCTCCCCATCTAGTCCGAGAGGGATTTTGCCGTACTTTGAAATGGCCAAGATGATGAGCAAAAACATCAGGAACGTCGCCAAGGCGGTAAAGATCCAGCCCAAGTTACGCATCACCCAATCGAGCGCTGCCGAAGAAGCATCGAAGACCTGCTCGGGCGCAATCACACCCCAGATTACGAAGGCGACGACCAGTCCGCCGACCACAAAAAGGATCGGCTTGTCTACTCCATACTTGACCTTCTGGTCCTCAATGGCAACGCCCGGCACCAGTGCGGGGTGGATATTATGCGGGTACATAATGTCTTTGAGAATGCGCTTGGCGTTGCGGGTGCGCTTTTTGCTTTCCTCCGAATTATTCACCCCACGCACAGGGCGGGATGAGGAAGACGGTAAAGAAGAGATGGTTCTACTCCTATTTTGTTTTCCGGGTTTCACTTTTAAGAGAGCTGTCTACACATTAATAGAAACTCGCAGGATATAAAGCTGGCGCCAGCCCTATCCCCCATATGCGTAAAATGAGCTACGCATTGTTTACCGGCCTTTAACCTTGGGAGTGACTTTCTATGGCGCTATACCCGCTCGCGACTAGTTACTTCGGCGTGGAGCATGTTGCGGTCCTCGAGCACCCAGTGCTGGGCACCGCATTGAGTATCCCCGGCGTGGCGAAGCACGCTGCGCTTGTCGACGTCTCCCTAGAACCCGATACCTACACCAACGGCTGGCGCGTTCGCTCAGACTTCGGCTTCTTAGGGTTTCTGGACGAGGTCGAGGCGGCGGAGTATCCCGCCTTGGAGCGATTGAAGGCTTCCTCTGCACAGCCACAGACGATCGCCACCGTGGAGGTAGTTGACGGCCAAGTCGAGGTTGCCGTGTCACTGGGCCTGTGGCCGTGGATGGTGCCGGTCAATGACCAACCGCAAGGAACCGCGCTGCTCTCCGGCGGACGAGGCGTGCTGATCGATGCCGCCGCCGGCGACCTATCGCCCGCTCAGCTTGAGCAGATGGGCACGCAGCAATTTTTCGTCACACTGGACGACCTTGCCGGCACCGCGGTGGCGACCTGCGACGATACGGTTCTCGGCCCCCTCAGCGACAGTGCCGCGCTCCCTGGACTGCGCGCCGCATTCGCTGCGGCAAACGGTTCTGGGGCGGGGCTTTCTGCCCGCGCCTACGCGAGCCACGGCATGCTTGCCGTCGATATCCCCGCCGATGAGGCCACCACCGCGGAGCTCTTCTCCCCCGCTGTTCCACCGCTGCGCGTGCCTGCCCCACAACCTGCGATTCCCGCCGCTGCGCCCGCAGCCACACCGGCTCAGCCCGAGGTCTGGGAGCACACGCTCTCCGGCGAGGCCGTCGTGACGGCCCGGCCCACCGGCTCGCGCCGCCCGAAAGGGCCACAGGCCCAGCCGGCTGCACCCGCTAATCCAGATGCGCCAGCTCAGCAGCACAATGAGCAAACACAACAACCGCAGGCCAGCGCCAAGCTGGCGGAGTTGGTCTCCTCCATCCCAGCAGAGCAGAATTTCAGCTGGCGTGCGCTGCCGGTAGCCGAAGAACCGGGCCGCTTTTCCTCCGAATCCGCGCGCGTGCGAGCCCGGCGCGTGGCCCGCGAAACCTCTCACCACCGCGGGGGCAATCACCGCAAATAGGTGCGGCGACCGGACTCAGGGGCCTTGTTAGCGCAGGGTGCGTTGGCCCCCGTCGCCGCGGCGAGTAATCCGCTGAGCGTCGAGGTATTCCAGCAGCGGGATGGCTACCCGCCGCGTGGTGCCCAGCGCTTTACGGGCTGCCGAAAGCGTAAAGGGCTGCTCTAGTTCGGCCAGCCGCCGGCGTGCTTCCTCCGGTGCCGAGGGCAAGAGCACGATTCCCTGCTTGAGGCGCAGGAGGCGCCCGGCGCGCTCGGCGGCGGCAAGCTCCTTGGGGCCCAGGCCCAGCTCCGTGAGATCATCTGCCTCGGGGGCCACAAAAGGTTCTGCCTTAAGCCTTTCCTCGATGGCAACGACCCCGCGCTCCGCCGCGCCGAGGTCCGCCCGTTGCCCGGGAAGGCGCAGCACTCCCTCGCTGCTTTCCACCTTCGCAGCGGCGATGGCAAGGCCCAGCAAGCCTTCTTCTTGCAGGCCGAGGGCGTCCATGGCCGCCTTGCGGGGCATTCCCGGTGCCAGGGGATGTGCGGCGGCGTGGGCGTGCAGGGCGTCGGTAAGCGCGTGCTTCCACCGCGTAACTTGGGAGGCGGCAATCCACCAGTCGCGGAAGGCGATAATGCCTTGCGGCGGCGCTGCGGTAGTAAAGCCATCGCGGGCTAAGTCATCCACACGGGCAAAGCCGACGCGGCGCAGGTAAGTGGCAGGATCGCGGAATGAGTGCTGGGCGCTGAGATCTTCTGCGCGGCGGCGGGCGGCTCCGCGCCGGTTAAGCTCCGGCGGGCGCAGGTCTACTGTCTCTACGCCGGCGACGACGTGCCGGCCGCCAGGGCTGCGCACTACGAAGCGATCAAGGAGCCGCAGCGGCTGCGGGTGCGCCAGGCTGATGCGCGCGAAATCGGCGGACAGGGGACGCAGGTGGGCCTCTACCCCGGCAGTACCGGTGTGCACGACGAGGTTATCGGGCAGCCCGTCGAGCTCCGCGCCAAAGGTGCGGCGCACATCAAGGTGGTCCACCATACGCCACGCACCCGGGGTTAGCAGCACGTCGCCGCGGTGGATATCGGCGGCATCCGCCCCACGCAGGTTGACGGCCGCGCGAGTGACGGGGCCGAGTGAATCCTGCGCACGATTTTCACTATGGAGGCCACGGATTTCCACGTCCCTTTCCCCACCGGCCGCGGCCACCTTAAGGCTATCGCCCACGCGCAGGGTGCCCGCGGAAAGCGTTCCGGTCACCACGGTGCCCGCGCCCTTCACGCTAAAGGCGCGGTCCACCCACAGGCGCACGGGTGCCTGCTCATCGGGAGCGGGCGCAGCGGCAAGGACCTCATCGAGCACCTGCCGCAGCGCCGCAATGCCTTCGCCGGTGGGGGCGGATACGGGGATAATGGGGGCGTCGGCAAGCGGGGTACCGGCCAGCTGCGTCCGGATTTCTGCGGTGCGGTCCACGGTGGCGCGGTCGCTGCGAGTGAGCGCAATGATGCCATGCTTTACTCCCAGCGCACGCAAGGCATCGCGGTGGTCGGTGGACTGGGCCTGCCATCCCTCATCGGCCGCCACCACGAAGAGGACGACCGGGGCTGGGCCCACGCCAGCGAGCATATTGCCCAGGAATTTTTCATGGCCGGGCACATCTACGAAAGCCACATCCGCGCCAGAAGGCAGCGTGGTCCAGGCAAACCCCAAATCAATGGTCAGGCCGCGGCGCTTTTCTTCCTCCCAGCGGTCCGGGTCCATCTCCGTAAGAGCCCGGACCAGGGTGGATTTGCCGTGGTCCACATGGCCGGCAGTAGCGACGACGTACACCTAGCCCACCGCCTTAATAGCGGCAATAACCGTGGCGTCGTGGTGAGCGGGAACGCAGCGAATATCCACCAAGCAGCGGCCCTGATGCACGCGGCCTACCACGGGCGGGTCCTGGCGGCGCAGCGCGTCCGCATAGTGCTCAGGCAGGCTCACTGCATAGCCCGGCAGCGGGTATTCGGGCGCCCCGCCACCGCCCACGCGGCCATCATGAGGCACCACTTCTGCCCCAACTGCCTGCGCGATGGCTTCCGTGCGCTCGCGGTGGGTCTGAGGATCGAGGTGGAGGGCGTCCTGCACCGCATTCGAGGGCGTCGAAATGGCCGCCTCCAGCGCGTTGAGGCGCAGCTTATCTATGCGCACCGCACGCGCCAGCGGGTGCTTCTTCACCGCGGCAATCGCTTCCTTGGTGCCGAGCAAGATTCCTGCCTGCGGGCCACCAAGTAGCTTATCGCCGGAGGCTATGACGATATCGGCCCCGGCGCGCAGCTGAGCCTGGATATCTGGTTCTTCTGGCAGCGCCGGGTCATGGGTGAGCAGGCCGGAGCCCAAGTCCACGATGAGTCGCGTATCGTGCTCCACCGCTAGGCGGTGCAGTTCCTCTACCCCGACTGCGGAGGTAAAGCCCTCGATGCGGAAATTGGAAGGGTGCACCTTCAAGATGGCGCCGGTGTTGACGCCCAGCGCGCGCTCGTAGTCGGCCAGGTGCGTACGGTTAGTCGCCCCAATTTCTTTAAGGCGCGTGGCCGTGGACTCGATGAGCTCCGGCAGGCGAAAGCCCGCACCGATCTCAATGAGCTCGCCGCGCGAGATGATGACCTCTTTGCCGGGAGCGAGCGCAGCGGTAGCCAGCAGCAAGGCGCTGGCGCCGTTATTGACCACCAGGGCATCTTCTGCACCGGGGCAGGCTGCGAGCAGCGCGGCCGTGGCGCCGGTACCGCGATTTCTGGATCGCTTGCCCGAGTCCAGGTCCATTTCCACATCCGTATAGGAGGCGGCAGCGTGCAGGGCCTCTACCGCGGCGCCGGGAAGCGGGGCACGCCCTAGGTTCGTATGAATGATGACGCCGGTGGCGTTAATGACCGGCTGCAGGGAATGCGCATTCTTTTGTTCCAGGCGCTTCGCAATTTCTGCGGGTATATCACTGACCGGCAGCTGACCGCGGCGCGCTTGGGTGACTGCGCCCTGGATTATCGCGCGGATGGTGTGCTCGGCTAGGCGGTGGCGCGCGGATTCTACTTCCGGCAGCTGGAGCAGCTCGTCCATGCGGGGGATATTCCTGCGGGGATCCGAGCTGGCAGCAGGCGTGGGCGTGGGCACTGTGGCATTCCTCCTTGCGCGCGAGTGGCGGAGACGGACAGGAATCGAACCTGCCAGACCGAGATGCTCGGCCTCACCGGTTTTGAAGACCGGGGCGCCCACCAGGACACGTACGCCTCCGTGTGCTCACCTTACACGGGCATTCCTCGGTACCGAGACACCTACCAGACGCTACATTCACCGCGGTGCGCCACGGTGGCTCCTGCGGCACTCAAGGAGATTCCTTTGCTGCGCATTATTCCCCGCTAATACGCAGCAAGGGGCTCCCGTAGAACTAGTAAAATAGCCGTATGACCGAAGATATTAAGCTCACCTCTTTCGCGGCCGGTGGCGGCTGCGCCTGCAAGATTCCCGCTGGGCAGTTGGAATCCGCCGTCGAAGGCCTCATTGGCAAGTCCGACCCCAACGTGCTGGTTGGCTTGGACGATGGCGATGATGCCGCAGCCGTAAAGATTCAAGATGGCCTGGCGGTCATCTCCACCGCGGACTTTTTTACGCCTATGCTCAATGACCCTTATGACTGGGGACGGGTGGCCGCGGCCAATGCGCTGTCTGATGTCTATGCCATGGGCGGCACCCCGGTTACCGCCATCAACCTGGTGGGCTGGCCCAATGAAAAGCTCGGACTCGATGTGCTGCGCGAGGTCTTGCGCGGCGGCATGGATATAGCCACCGAGGCCGGCATCTCCGTTACCGGTGGCCATTCCATCACCGCCCCTGAGCCGCTCTACGGTATGGCCGCCACCGGTATCGTCGCCCCCGATAAGCTCATGCGCAACGACGCCGCCGAACCCGGCCTTCCTATCACGCTGACCAAGCCCATCGGCGTAGGCATCCTCAATAACAAACACAAGGCCACCGGCGAGGTCTCCCAGGCCGCGGTCGATTTTATGACCACCTTGAACCGTGAGGCCGCCCGCGCCGCGGTCGAGGCGGGCGTGCGTGCGGCCACGGATGTCACCGGCTTCGGGTTGCTAGGCCACCTGTACAAAATGTGCCGCGCTTCCGGCATCGCCGCGGAGCTCGACTTTTCCGCCGTGCCCACCATCGAAGGCGCGAAAGAGGCGCTGGCGGAGGGCTTCATCCCCGGCGGTTCCCGCCGCAACCTGGACTGGGTGCGTCCCCACCTCGATACCTCCTTGAGCGAGGAAGAGCTGGTGCTGCTTGCCGACGCCCAAACTTCCGGCGGCCTCCTCCTCATCGGCGAGGTTCCCGGCTACCCCGTCATCGGCCACACCACCGAGCGCACCGGCGATGCCTATATCAAGGCCTAAGATGCGCCGACGCCTCCCCACTTTCCTCGCCCTCGCCTCCATCGCCCTTGCCGGGGTGGGGCTGGTGGGGTGCTCGTCCGAGGGGGGCATCGCCAAGCGAATGCTCCCCTGTTGATATTGCCGCGGTGCGCGAGGCCCTGCCGGATTCGCTCGCTAAGGCGAAGCTCGACCCGCACTCCACCGACGAGGATGAACACTCCTTCTCAGTGCTCTACCGTGCACAGGATAAGGAGCAGGTCAGCCTGCTGGGGACGAAGTATGAGGCCGAGGGCGCACTCGTGTGCCCCGAGGATCCCGATGAGGCGGCACAGCGTTACTTAGAGCTGCTGCACGACGACCTCGATGCCCAAAACGCCGCCCAGCAGCGCCCCGCCAATGAGTACTCCCCCTTCGAGTTCACCGCCGCTGACAGGCGCTTTTATTGTTCTGCCTGGCCGGTCGAAGAGTCAGTGTCTACCACGTGCGTGACCACCGTGGGCGATGTGGCGCTGAACTACTACCTTCACCGCGATGGCCGCGATTCCGCAGCCGAGCAACAACGCATGGAAGACATCGGCTCGGAGCTCGCCCCCGTCCTGCAGGACCTGGACTAGTCCGGGCTCACTACATCGTGGTCGAGGCCCTGCTCGCGCCGGCGCTTTTCCGCCCGGCGCTTCTGCGGCCCGATGGTGGTCTCCGGATTCTTCACCGCTTCCAGCCCGGCGTTAAGCACGCCAAAGCGCGTGCACGCCGAGCCTGCCAACAGCGATAGCCCCGCGGCTACCGAGACGGCCCGCGACTTCGTCACCGCAGCCACTGCACTACCGACACCGCCGGCCTCGATGAAGCATTCCGAAGCCTTCATCAACGCGCCCGGCTTGCCCTCGTGCAGCGCCTCGCGCGGCTCCGGCTCCATGCCTTCTTCAAGAACCTTGGTCGCCACCAGATCGCTGGCCGCCGCGGCCATACCCAACGCGCGGGCCGGTCCCGCGTGCTCGACCGGAGTGGTCACCATAGCCAGGCCTGACGACGCCGCGCCCGCCGAGGAGACGAAAACATACGGCAGGTGCTTTTTCATGTCATTCCACACCGGGTTCGAGGTATTAGACAGCAATACCGCGGTATAGCCCGCGAGCGGACCACCGAGTACGCCCGCGACCGCGCCCGCCGGCCCGGCCGACTTCTTCAGCGCCGTGCGCACAAACTTCGGCAACGGCAGCTTGTGGTCAGTCGCCGCATCCACTTCCGCGGCGGCCGGCAGCGCGGCCGCGCTGGCAAATCCCGACAAAATCCACGAGCCCATGGACATTGGCGAGGTCACCTTGAAGACGCGGAACATGTTCAGGGCGCGTTCCGGGCGGCCCAAGTCCAGAATCAAAAAGACCGATCCCACGGCCGCCGCGCCAAAGGCAGAGATCCGCGTGGTGCGACGCAGCGGCGCATTGCCCACGGCCTGTGCACCAGCGGCCAAGAGTCCCGAGCCACCGCTCACACCGCCTAGAAAGAGGTAGGCGCCGATAGGCCATTCCCACGGCGGCGCCTTCACCACTGGGCGGCCATAGTAAGACGAGAACTCGAAGTCTTGCGCCATGCGCTCCTCTTTGGAGCCGTCCTGCGCGCCGGCGCCCGGCCGCTTCCGCTTCTTCTTCGGCTTTGTACCGTCGAATTTCCGGTAGCGATTGCGTCGCTCCGGCTGCGGTGGGCGATACTCATCAAAGTTGCTCATTTGCGTCCCCCAATCAGGAAGGAACCGGCCACGGCCAGCGCCATGCCGCCGATAGCCTTGGCTGCGGTCTTATACATCTGCGGTAAATCGGCCGTCGGCACGCGCGGGTCCGGCGGCAAACCGTAGACCTCAGGTGAATCCAAAAGCAGGAAGATGGAGCCAGTTCCGCCCACGCCATCGTCCTGGTTGGCACCGTAAAGGCGGGCCTCGGTAAGGCCTTGCTCGTGCAGTACGCGCACGCGTTCCTTGGCTGCGGCCAGCATCTCCTCGTACGGGCCGAACTGGATGGAATCAGTAGGACAGGTCTTAGAACATGCTGGCTGTTCGCCCTGCTTCAGGCGGTCGTAGCACATGGTGCACTTTTGGGCCACGCCCAAGTTCTTGATCGGCATCGACTCGCCTGGCGTGTGGTCCGGTCCCTGCGGGGCAAGCTGCTTCAGCTTTTTCAGCACGTTCACGCCGGCATGGGAATTATCCACGTAATCCACCGTGGCCGTCTTGTCGTACTTCAGCGCCACACCGCCGTCATCGCGGCGCTCGATGACGCCAAACGGGCAGCCGGCCACGCAGGTGCCGCAGCCATTGCACACATCATCCTGGACCACAACGGTGCCAAACTCGGTGCGGAACAGCGCGCCTGTAGGACACACGTCCAAGCAGCCCGCATGCGTGCAGTGCTTACACACGTCCGAGGACATGAGCCACCGGAACGTATCCGTATCCGGCGGGGTGGTATCAACCTTTGGGGCCTGCACCCCTACCGAGGGCATACCCAGGGAAATGAGATTCTTTCCCTCCTCGCGGGCATGCTCGATGCGGTCATTGTTTTGCTCCACAAAGGCCACGTGCCGCCAGGTATTTGCACCCAGTGCGCCGGTGTTGTCATAGGAATCACCCGTGACGTCATAGCCTTCAACCGGGTTGCGGTTCCACTCCTTGCACGCCACCTCGCAGGCCTTACACCCGATGCACACGGAAGTATCGGTGAAAAAGGCCATGCGGCGGTACTTGTCATAGCCATGCCGGCTCGCGTTTTCGGTCAGAAGATTTGTCATTTACCTACCTTCTTCGCTTTCCTCGCCCTTCTCGCCGTGCTCATCCGCATCCGCGGGCTGCTGCGGCTCTGGGTTATAGGTGAAGGAATCATCCACGGTGAGCAGATCATTGCCGGAATCCAGGTTCAGGTGCGCGCGCTTCTGATACTCCTTGAGCATCTCCACACGGGCCTCACCACGCGGGCGACGCCCCGGCTGGATATCGCAAGCGCCGA
Source organism: Corynebacterium sp. ACRPE (assembly GCF_022347435.1). Classification (NCBI taxonomy): domain Bacteria; kingdom Bacillati; phylum Actinomycetota; class Actinomycetes; order Mycobacteriales; family Corynebacteriaceae; genus Corynebacterium; species Corynebacterium sp. ACRPE. The sequence continues at coordinate 194,481 of NZ_JAKRNA010000001.1, forward strand.
TCTTGGAATTCTGGATGAATACGTTCGGCTCCAACGTAAGGCCCAGCAAATCATTGGCACCATCGCCTGCGACGGCCGTGGAATCGGACTCGCCATAGTGATACGGCAAGCCGATCTGGTGGAACTCCTCACCATTGATCTTCATCATCTGCATGCGGTCAGTGACCAAGACCTGCGCCTCAATGACGCCGCGTGGCGAGATGATCGTGGCCCACTTACCGTTTTCCAAGCCACGCTTTTCTGCCAAGGCCTTATCGACCTCGCAGAAAAGGCCCGGCTGCAGCTCCGCCAAATACGGCAGTCGGCGCGACATCGCACCCGAAGTATACATCTCGGTGAGGCGATAGGTGGAAAAGACAAACGGGAACACCTCCGAGCCCGGCTCACCAGGCTCTGGGCGCGACAGGTTGTCTGGGCGCTTAATGGTCAGGCGCGTCGGCGATTGCTGCTGTTTGTACAGCACGTTGTGCACCGGGGACTCGTGCGGCTCATAGTGGGTGGGCAATGGGCCGTCGGAAAGCCCGGTCGGTGCAAAGAGCCAACCGCGGCCATCTGCCTGCATAATGAAGGCATCGGTGCCATCGAGGGCGTCCGGGCCCACGGCGTCGACCGGAGCCTTGTAGTCCGGGGCCTTGGTAGCCGGGAAGTCCGGCACGTCATCGCCAACCCATTGACCCTGGTCAGCGTCCCACCACACATACTTCTTGCGCTCGGACCACGGCGTGCCGTCAGGCTTCGCCGAGGCACGGTTGTAGAGCAGGCGGCGGTTGGCCGGCCATACCCAACCCCACTCGGGAGCTACCTCGTTTTGCTCCGACCCCGGTACCTTGCGCGCGGACTGATTAATGCCGTCCTTAAACACGCCGGTATAGATCCAGCAACCGCCCGAGGTGCTGCCGTCATTCTTCATCTCCACGAAGGCAGGCAAAAGCTCGCCCTTCTTCGGGCCCTCTAGGTAGTAGCCGTTGATCTCCTTGAGGACGTCCTCAGAATTCGGCTCGCCTTCCTCGGTTTCCACATAGTCCCAGGTGACCTTCTGCAGAGGAATATCTCGCGGATCGGTAGAATCGCGCAGGCGCTCCTTGATCTTCTTGCCCAGCTGGTAGAAGAACCACAGGTCACTTTTCGCATCGCCTGGCGGCGGAGCTGCCTGGAAGCGCCATTGCAGCATGCGCTGCGTCTGAGTAAAGGTTCCCGCCTTTTCCACGTGGGTGGCCGCCGGCATCAAGAAGACCTCGGTGCCGATGTCCTCGGTCTTAAGCTCGCCGTTTTTAATCTCCGGCGAATCCTTCCAGAAGGAGGCGGTCTCAATCTCCTGGAAATCGCGTACGACCAGCCACTTCAGCGCCGCCAAGCCACGGCGTTGCATACCGCCATTGGACTGCGCGACGGCCGGGTTCTGGCCAAAGACAAAGTAGCCTTCCACCTGCTCATCCAGCATGGCCATGAGCGTTTCATAGGTCGAATGCGCACCAGAAATGCGCGGCATGAGGTCATATCCCCATCCGTTGTCCTTGGTTGCCGCATCGCCCCAGTAGGACTTCATCAGCGAGACCGCGTAGTTCTCACCGATCTGCCAAAAGCCCTTCTGCGACTCATTACGGATTCCATCAACGAACTCTGGCCAGCTTTGCTTATCGACGCTCGGCATGGGCAAATACCCCGGCAACGAGTGGAACAACGTCGGGATATCGGTAGAGCCTTGAATCGAGGCGTGACCGCGCAACGCCATAATTCCCGAACCTGGGCGCCCCACATTGCCGGTGAGCAGCTGCAAGATGGCGGCTGTACGAATGAACTGCGCACCCAGGGTGTGCTGGGTAAAGCCCAACGCATAGGCAAAGCAGGTGGTGCGATCCGGCGTGGAATTCCGCGCGATCGACTCCGCTAGGTAATAGAAGTCCTCCTGCGCAATACCGCAGGTCTCCTCCACTACTTCAGGCGTATAGCGCGCGTAGTGCCGCTTGAGAATCTGGAAGACTGAATTCGGATGCTCTAGCGTCTCATCGCGTTCCACATTCCACGACGCGCCCTCCGGCTTCTGTACGTACTGCCACGAATCCGTGACGTACTTACCGGTCTCTGGGTCATAACCAGAGAACAGACCGTCCAGATCTTCGGTGTCCTGATAGTCCTCCGAAATGATCATCGGCGCATTGGTATACGCCACCACATAGTCATGGAAGTACAGCTCATTATCCAACAGGTAGTTAATGACTGCGCCCAAAAGCACCACGTCCGTGCCGCCGCGAATGCCAATGTGGCGATTCGCAAAGGCAGACGTGCGCGTATAGCGCGGATCCACGTGAATGATGCGTGCACCACGCTTCTTGGCTTCCACCACCCACTGGAATCCCACTGGGTGACACTCGGCCATATTAGAACCCTCAATGACGATGCAGTCCGCATTCGCCATATCCTGCAGCGGTTGGGTTGCGCCGCCGCGGCCAAACGAAGTTCCTAGACTAGGAACGGTGGCGGAGTGTCATATGCGCGCCTGGTTCTCGAGCTGAATCGCACCAGCGGCGGTAAACAGCTTCTTGATGAGGTAATTTTCCTCATTATCCAAGGTCGCACCGCCCAAACCGGCGATGCCCATCGTGCGGTTGAGCGCACGACCTTCATCGTCCACATCCTGCCAGCCATTGCGGCGGGCCTCCAAGAAACGATCCGCAATCATCTCCATCGCGGTATCTTCATCAAGATCCTGCCACTCCGTAGAGTGCGGCGCACGATATTTGATCTTGGTAAGGCGCGTAGCGGAGTTGATCAACTGCTCCGACGCAGAACCCTTCGGGCACAGGCGTCCACGAGAAATGGGCGAATCCGGATCGCCCTCCACCTGGATGACGCGGTCATCTTTGACATAAACGCGCTGCGAACAACCAACCGCACAGTACGGGCACACCGACTGCACCACGCGGTCTGCTTCCACGGTGCGCCCATGCTTATCTTTACTCTTTTGAGACTGCGTATTGACATCCCTTCCGAAGGGATCGCCACTGCGCAGCTGGCGCACAACCGGCCAGTTGAGAGGGCTAAAGCGAGACATGTCCTTTAATCTATATTTTGCCGGTTAAAAAAGCCACAAAGGCTACCCTAACTAGCTTGCACCGCCCAGAGTGCCCGCTTAATCCCCTCGACGATCTCCGCCAGCTCCATCATGGGCTTTTCCGTTTTCTCCTGCTCTGTAATGAACGGGACGTGGACAAATCCTGCACGCACCCTCGTCGCTGCAAAGTGGTGCAGGAGACCATAGAGCAGCTGATTGCACACAAAGGTCCCGGCCGTATTCGACAACCGCGCCGGACTATCCTCCATTGCCGCAACCATTTCCTTTACGGGCAGCGTAGAGAAGTATGCCGCCGGGCCGCCTTCCACAACCGGTACATCCACCGGCTGATAACCCGCATTATCAGGAATATCGGCATCCATAACGTTAATCGCGACCCGCTCCGGGGTGATATGCGCCCTCCCGCCGGCCTGGCCCAAACATACGATGGCATCGACCGACGAGCCCTCCGCGGCCTCAATCGCCCGACGCAGCGATTTCCCGAACTTCGTCGGGATCACCAGCTTGATGAGCTCCGCGTCTCCAATGCGATCCGGCAGTTGCTGAAGCGCTCGTTCCGTGGGGTTGATGCTCTCTCCGCCGAAGGCGTCAAATGCGGTTACGAGGATTTTCATGCTGCCAGTATTCCAGATCCCGGGCCCTCCCACCCTTCGCGCTCACCGGCAGCGCTTGGATGGCACTTCCCCTTGGTCCCGGTGAGCGGCAAGGGCGTAGGCCCTAATCCCCGCTCCCCTCGCGCTCACCGGGAGCCATACTCCAAGCACTCAGGGCCCTGCCCGTGAGCGCGAAGGGCGGGGTGCCTAACCAATCTGCTGCTTCGTAGTGCAGTCGATCTTCGCGTATGAACGTCCATTCTTATCTACAGACGTCATGGCATAGTTTCCGCCATAAGCTCGGCACCCGGTGTAGTTATCGACCACCGGTGCCGGCTGAGGTGCCGGCCGAGGTGCGGGCTGCTGCTCGGGGGCTTGATAGTCAGCCACCTCCTCATGCGCTGGCTGCTCCGCTACCTCTACTTCCGGCGCGTTGTGCTCCTGCTGGCGAATCTCTTCTTGCCGCTGCTCTGCACGGCGGCGTGCTTCTTCCTGGCGTTCCTTTTCGCGCTTCTCTTTCTCCCGCTCTTTCTCCTCCAACTTCTCGAGCTCTTCGCGGGCTTGTTTCTCCTCCCCCTCAAGCTCGCGTTCCTTCTTCGCGGCAATCTCCTTGGGAGCATCCGGATACGCTGCTTTCTGGAAGGTGCTTCGATCATCTTTGTGGCGGGTCAGAATCGCTAATCCGGCCTTCGCAGCTGCTGATTTGTCCAGTACATCCTCGTACCCTGCAATATCAGCTTCCCCGGAAGCTGCAAATGCTACCGCCGCAGCTTCAGCGCCGCTAAGCGCCTCGGCCATGTCCTTATCGCTGGAAACCTTACACTCGTCCGAGACCCCAAAGACCCCTTCGCCGGCGTCTTTAGGGCCGCGTTCGGCGTTGCGCACTTCGTCGTAAAATTTGTCGTTTCCGCCAAATACGACTGCAGTGGCAAGCCCTTCGGCCGCGACATCCGCGTTTATGAAGTCATCGTCGATAAAGACACCGGCAAGAGTGCGGCCGTATTTGTCGGTCCGCTCGGAGTCATATTCCAACCGAACCTCCGTTCCCTTTGGCAGCCGTCCTTCCAAGTACTGCTTCGCTTCCTCCGCAAGGCACTCACTCGGTTCGCCGTTATGGCCGATTTCAGGCGTATCAATATTGAGCAGCCGGACGCGGGTATTTTCGCCGTCTATGTCGACGTCAATGGTGTCGCCATCGATCACTCGGTTGACCGCCACAGTATCTTCATCACCGCCGCCTAAAGCAACGGAAGCCACTGCGCCAACTGCGAAAATGCCAACGAGAGGTTTAACCCAGCCCATAAATGTTCCTCCTGAGAAAGATAGAGAGAGTAGCTACTTAAAGTTAGCAATGGGACACATGTGGTAGCTCAAACTCCCCTCCCTTCGCGCTCACCAGCGCCATAAAGCCAGCGCAGATCCACCTTTCCGTGAGCGTGAAAGGTGAGGTTCTAGCCACGGCAAACCACTCGCACTTTGTACCTACAGACGTAGAAGGAATAAGCTGAGCGATGTTGAAGTTGAACAGAACAGTATCTGGAAAATAGTCCGATCTGTCCATTTTTATTTTCAAAGGAATCTTTATGTCTCAACAAGAATCTTCGCGCTCCAAGCTTCCCGGCTGGGCCACGGGATTCGGTGCTCAGGTCATCGCGGGCCTCATCATCGGCCTTATCCTGGGCTTCATTGCCTCCGGCATGGATACCGACCCAGATAACCCAGGCTGGTTGACCACTCTGCTCACGGGCGTCGGCGGCGCCTACGTTCAGCTGCTCAAGGTGATGATCCCGCCACTCATCTTCGCCGCTGTTGTTACTTCCGTGGCTAATCTGCGCAAGGTGGCCAACGCCGCTTCCCTGGCAATTTCCACGCTTGTGTGGTTTGCCATCACCGCATTCTTCTCCGTCTTGACGGGCATCATTGTCGCCGTCGTAATGAAGCCGGGCATCGGTACGAGCATCGATGCTTCCACCGCGCAGGATCCTTCCCACGTCGGCTCGTGGACCGCGTTCTTTGAGCAGCTTCTGCCCCAGAACTTCGTGGGCCTTTCTGCCTCGCTTTCCGACGGCGAAGTATCCCTCAGCTTTGGCGCCCTCCAGCTCCTCGTCATCTCGCTGGCCATTGGTATCGCCGCCGTCAAGACTGGCAAGTCTGCCGAGCCTTTCCTGCGCTTTACCGAGTCCTTCCTGAAGGTCATTCAGGTCATCCTGTGGTGGATTATCCGCCTTGCCCCGATTGGCACCGCGGCCCTCATCGGTAAGGCCGTAGCTACCTACGGCTGGGATGCATTGGGCTCGCTGGGCAAGTTCGTCTTGGCCATGTACGTAGGCATGGGCCTGGTATTTGCCGTGGTCTACCCGGCAGTGCTGAAGTTCAACAAGATCCCGGTCATCGGCTTCTTCAAGCGCGTATGGCCCGTGACCTCCCTGGGCTTTGTTACCCGTTCTTCGATGGGCGTCATGCCAGCTACCGAGCGCTTCAGCGAAAAGGCTATGGGCGTTCCGTCCGAGTACGCTTCCTTTGCCATTCCGCTGGGCGCAACGACCAAGATGGATGGCTGCGCTTCCGTCTACCCAGCCATCGCTGCCATCTTCGTCTCCCAGTTCTATGGCATCGACCTTGACTTCACCCAGTACCTGCTCATCATCTTTGTGTCCGTCATCGGTTCCGCTGCCACCGCAGGCACCACCGGCGCAACGGTGATGCTCACTCTGACGCTTTCCACGCTCGGCCTGCCACTGGCTGGTGTAGGTCTCCTGCTTGCTATCGAGCCGATTATTGACATGGGTCGTACCGCACTCAACGTCACCGGACAGGTGCTGTGCGCCACCATCGTGGCTAAGCGCGCCGGCATCCAGGACAAGGCAACCTGGGATGCTGCCGAGAACGGCGTCAAGGACATTATGGATTCTGACTCGGCTGAGGCTATCGGCGTCAAGGCTTAAACCAGTCTCCTAGATAAGGAAAAAAGAAACGCCCGCAAGGTATTCCTTGCGGGCGTTTAGCTATGCTCTTTTACTTCTTGAGGCCGTCAACACCATCGGTGTCGATCTGCTCCTTGCGCATCTCCTCGGTGTGAGTCTCGGTGTCGCGAACGGTGTCCTTCTTCAGGTTGATCTTCTCAACCGGAACGGTTTCCTTGTTCACGTTCACGCGCTCCTCGTGCAGGGTGACGGAAGCTTCCTCGGAGTCACCGGAGATGGAGCCGTTGTAGTTCTTGGCATCCTCAGCGTTGATCGGGGTGCGCTCGACGCGAACCTCTTCACGCTCAACCGGAACCTCAACGGACTCGGTGTCGGTCACAACGTACTTGCGCAGGCGAGCCTCACCGGTAGCGACGCGCTCCTTGTTGACGTTGAGCTGCTCCTCGGAACGGATGAGCTCGCCATCGTTGTTGGTACGTGCAGCTGCAGCGTCATCAGCTACGCCAGCCTTGCGCTCGGTAGCAGCGGCGTCAGTGGTGTGGGTAGCTGCCTTCTTCTCATCAGCGTGTGCACCAGCAACGCCTGCACCTGCAACACCTGCGCCAGCACCAGCAGCGCCAGCACCTGCGGTCAGGTTGTGATCCTTGTCAGCGCCAGCCTGAACGTCGCGCTTGGAGTCAAGGTTGGAATCCTTGTAGTCGGTAACGTCGTGTGCGTTTTCCAGACCGTAGTGCTTGAAGATATCGGACTGTGCCTCAGGGGTCAGCGGCTTATCGGAGTCGAAGTCCGGAGCATCCTTGATGCGGTCCTTGGAGAAGCCCAGCTTCAGGTCATCGCCGGAGAAGTCGTGGCCACGCAGCGGAACCAAGCTGGAGTTCATGCCGAACAGGCCGTGGTTAACCTCAACGAAGGTAGGCTGGCCGGACTGGTCATCAACGAATACCTCGTTAACGTCGCCCAGCTTCTCGCCGTCCTTGTCGTATGCGGTTGCGTTAAAGAGGTCCTTAATGTTCTTGCCCATTGTCAGTAAATCCTTTCTGCTATTGGTATAGCTATCTTCAACCAAACAAAAGGACATTTTCCAACCCCGCCACGTGGAGTGTGGGGGTGAAAATCTCCAATTGATTGCTGTGACAACCACCATACGGAGAAATCAAAATTTTTCGACCGCTAGCGGAGATTTTTCTCAACTTTGTTCACCAAAGCCAAGCTTGATGCAGCTCAGAACGGTTGATAACAGTTCTATAACATTGGAAAATCTGCACCATAAACACCCAAACCGGGAAACCGGATGTCGATTCTCTCGCCCGCAGCGTCCTAGACGCACCCCTTCACGATCTCCAAATCGTCCATTGTTCACCACACCCCCGAAATGCGGTGACAGCAGTACCACAGGATTGTTTAAAGAGGGTGTGCTTTTACCCCGCCAATTTACAGGCAACATACAAGTCCGTGCCCCCGAACAGGCCTACACACATATTGGTCTAGTGCGCATTCACCTCAGCTGTCGGCAGAAAGCTGAGAAGATTAAGTCTTAGCGGAATAGGTACGGGCGTCGATTTTCCAGACCGGCTGGTTCCACATGAATGAACGCACTGCAGCCTGGGTAAAGCTCGTCGAGGGCAATTTCCACTGCGTCTGCAACCTCGTGGGAGTGCATGACGCTCCACTCCCCTGGCACCTCCATGGTCAGGTACACCAACCGCTGGCGGCCAGAGGCCACGGTGCGACGATCCGTGAAGTTTACCGAGTGTTCCTGCTCCAGCCGAGCTAGGAGCTGCCTAATGTTCTGGCGCTCGTCGTCGGGAAGCGCCTCAGAAAGCAGGCTACTCACCGAATCGCGCAGGAGGCTATAGCCCGTCCATAAGATATTGATGCCCACTGCGAGCGCCACTACAGGATCCAGCCACCACCAGCCAGTAAGGAATACGGCGGCGATGCCGACAAGGACTCCGACGGAAGTCCAGACGTCGGTAAACAGATGGTGCCCATCCGCCTCCAAGGTGGCGGAACGGTAGCGCTTACCTGCACGGATGAGCGCGATACCCACTGCGCCGTTGAGCACGGACGAAAGCGTTGACAACGCCAAGCCCCAGCCCGGCTCTTCAATCGGCTGCGGAACAAAGAAGCGTTGGATCGCCGTGTACACGATCATGCCGGCCGCAATAAAAATCATTGCGCCCTCTACCAAGGCGGAGACGTACTCGGCTTTGCCGTGACCAAACTGGTGGTTATCGTCGGCCGGCTTAGAGGCAATCCGGAGGGCATAAAAGCCGGCGACGGCTGCGACGAGATTCACGATGGATTCGAAGGCATCGGAGAGGAAGCCCACCGAGCCGGTAACCCACGCGGCCAAGGCTTTGAGGATAATGGTGGCCACAGCGGCGGCGATGGACAGCTGCATGAAGCGCTCAAGAATGCGCTGCTCTGAGCCAATAGAGGACATAGTCACTTCTCCCTTCGGTTCGGTTGCGGACCGAAGGTCTCGTTCACGGCCGCGGGCACTGCGGGCGCTGGCTGGCCGGGCTACACGCCAGTATGTCGACCAGTCATCTCGGAATTAACCGAGGGAACTACTCCCCTTCAGAAAAACTAACTTTATAGGGCACATGACACCGGCGCAAGATCGAAAAAAGCCACGGGCAGTACCCGTGGCTGAAATTCGTGGAACTTTAGTGCTGTCCCTCTGCAAACTCTTCTACCAGCTTGGCGTTAAAGGCTGGCAGGTCATCTGGAGTGCGGGACGAGACCAAGCCCTGGTCGCAGTGGACTTCCTAATCTACCCAGGTGGCACCTGCATTGCGCAAGTCGGTCTGCAGGGACGGGAAGGACGTCAGGGTGCGGCCCTTGAGGGCTTCAGCATCAGCCAGGATCCAAGCACCGTGGCAGATCGCGCCGAGCGGTAGATCCTTGCTCATGTGGTTGCGCACGATTTCTACTGCGGCCTTGTCCAAGCGGATGAGGTCGGCGTTGTCGGTACCGCCAGGCAGAATAATGCCGTCGAAAGACTCGCCGGTGGAGTCAGCGGTAGCGGCGTCCACGGAAATCTCCGTACCCTTCTTGCCGGTGATGGTGCCGGCCTTTGGGGCGAGTACACGCACGGTAGCGCCAGCGTTCTTCACGGCCTCCAGCGGGGAGGTCAGCTCAGAGTCTTCGAAGCCATCGGTAGCGATGATGGCAATGGTCTTGTTATCTAGTTCAGCCATGTTGCGGCCTCCTATGTTCGGGTACGCCGCCCACGGTAACGCGGAAGTTTCGTCTTCGCTACCTTCTCTTGCGCGCGAGTGGGCGGCGCCTTCTCCCTCTGGCAAAGGGCCAGTTCAAAGGGGTGGGATTAGCCGCCGATCTTAAAGTCGCACACATCGCCGTCCTGCATGATGTAGTCCTTGCCCTCTTGGCGGACCTTGCCATGCGCACGAGCCTCGGCCATGGAGCCGGCTTCTACAAGATCATCGAAGGAAACGATCTCGGCCTTAATGAACTTCTTCTCAAAGTCGGTGTGGATGACTCCGGCTGCCTGCGGTGCGGCAGAGCCCTGCTTAATGGTCCACGCACGGGCCTCCTTCTCGCCGGCGGTGAGGTAGGTCTGCAGACCCAAGGTGGCAAAACCTGCCTTAGCCAGGGTGGCTAGGCCCGGCTCATCTTGGCCTACGGCTTCGAGCAACTCGCGGGCTTCATCTTCTTCCAACTCGAGCAGCTCGGTTTCGGTCTGCGCATCGAGGAATACGGCCTCAGCCGGGGCGACGAGCTGGCGGAGTTCTTCCTTCTTAGCGTCGTCGGTAAGCACTGCTTCATCCGAATTGAAGACATAGAGGAAGGGCTTAGCCGTCATCAGGTGCAGATCGCGCACGAGGGCGAGGTCAATCTCGCCCTCCTTCGCTGCGGCGAAGAGGGTGCGATCATCTTCCAGAATCTCCTGGGCCTTCTTGGTTGCTTCTACCTCGGCAGCCAAGTCCTTATTCTTGCGCGCATCCTTTTCCAGGCGCGGCAGGGCCTTTTCGATGGTCTGGAGGTCCGCAAGAATGAGCTCGGTATTAATAACGGAGATATCATTGCGCGGGTCAACCTTGCCATCAACGTGGATGACATTGTCATCAGAGAAGGCGCGCACTACCTGGCAAATGGCGTCTGCCTCGCGGATATTGGCTAGGAACGCGTTGCCCATGCCTTCACCTTGCGAAGCGCCGGAGACGATGCCGGCGATGTCCACGAAGGACACGGTGGCAGGGAGGATGCGCTCAGAGTTAAACATCTCCGCCAGTTGAGTCAGGCGGGAATCCGGCAGCTCCACCAAGCCCACGTTGGGCTCGATGGTGGCAAACGGGTAGTTCGCCGCCAGGATCTCGGAACGGGTCAGGGCATTAAACAAAGTGGACTTGCCCACATTGGGCAGGCCGACGATTCCTAGTGTAAGACTCACGGGGCCAATCCTAACGCACCCGCCTTCTTTTAAGGCAAGATGGTGGGGTGAATTCTGATAACCAACCGCTGCCCGATGACCCCCAAGCGGGCCTGGGCGATAAGTTTGATGAAAGCTTCGACACCAGCAAGCTGGAGGATGTATCCCCACATCCACCAGGCGATCAGGTAGACCGCTCCGTCATCGCCGGCGAGGTGGTTAAGGCCGCATCCCTATGGGCCGTTCGCCTGCTCATCATCTGCGTATTCCTCTACGCCCTCTACCGTTTGCTGGGTAACTTCTGGCAGGGCCTTTTACCAGTTCTTTTGGCCCTTATTATCTGCACCGTTCTGGCACCGGTGGCTAAAAAGCTGCGCACTATTGGCCTTCCCGCCGCATTGGCGGCCGCCGTAACCATTTTGGTTTCTTTCACGGCTGTTGGCGGCCTCATCGCGTTTGTTGCCCCAGATTTCATGCGGCAATCCCGGTCACTGTATCTGCAGACGGTCTCCGGCATCCAAAGCCTGCAGCTCTGGGCCCAGGGCCCACCGCTTAACCTCGATAGCGATGACATGAGTAGCTATATCGACGAGGCGGCCTCTTGGCTGCAGCAACGCGCTGGCGCCATCGCAGGCTCGGTTTTTACCGGCATCGGCACCGCCACCTCCATCTTGGTCACGCTCTTCATCGTGTTGGTGCTGACCTTCTTCTTCCTGAAGGACGGCGCTAAGTTCCTTCCCTGGCTGCGCGATGCCACGGGTAAGCGCGCCGGCTGGCACCTCACTGAGCTGCTTACTCGCGCCTGGAATACGCTGGGCGGCTTCATTCGCGCGCAGGCAGTTGTCTCGCTTGTCGACGCCGTCTTTATCGGCGTCGGCCTCGCCCTTATCGGCGTTCCGCTGGCCATGGCGTTGGCGATCATCACCTTTATCGCGGGCTTCATACCCTTCGTCGGCGCGATCGTGGCCGGCGCCCTCTCCGTCACCATCGCGTTGGTCTCCCTTGGCGTAACCCAGGCTCTGCTCGTCCTCGGCCTGGTGTTGCTGGTCCAGCAGCTGGAAGGCAATGTTCTCTCGCCCTGGCTGCAGTCCAAGGCTATGGACCTGCACCCGGTCATCGTCTTGGTTTCCGTAACAGTAGGCTCAGCTCTCTTTGGCCTGATAGGTGGCTTCCTCGCGGTTCCGGCGGCCGCTATGTTTGCGGTGGCCTACCGCTACGGCCAAGACATGATGAAGCTGCAGTCGGGCGAAAAGACCGCCGCTGATCTGGACTTTTCTACCGTGGCTGGCTATCTCATCGGCCGCTACACCGAAGACCAAGGGCGTTATAAGCGCGAGGCATGGCTCAAGATGCCGGACTATGCAGCCCCAGAAGGCGCGTTTGCCGACGTCTCCGCGGACGGCGATTCCACTTCCCTCGACGCCGCCCTCGATGTGGAATCCACCCCCAAGGAGCATGAAAAGCCCGGCATGCGCGCAAACCTGCGCCGCGCCCGCGATGCCTTCGAAGGCCTTTTGAACGGAGATTCGAAAAAATAGTGAGTCGTGTCGGCGGCGCGTGCCATGCTGGAAGCCATGACTTCCACTTTGCCCGTGCTGCTACTTTTTATCGGCCTCATCCTCGGCGCGGTAATGGGCTGGTTAGCCCATTCTTACTCCGCTACGCGCTCCGCGCCGAGCGCCGAGCACCGCGCGCTGCAAGACTCGCAGCGCCGCCAAGCCGAACTCCAACCGCTAGAAAAGGCCATGGACCGCTTGGGATTTCAGCTCCAAGAAATTGAGGAAGACCGCACCGCGCTGCTCGCCTCCCTCTCCAGCCAGGTGCAGGCGGTTACCCGCACCTCCTCCCGCTTGACCGAACGCACCGACAAACTAGTGACCGCTTTGCGCTCACCCAATGTGCGTGGCCGTTGGGGCGAGGTGCAATTGGAGCGCGTGGTTGAGCTCGGCGGTATGACCAAACATGTGGACTTTGATTGCCAGGTCTCCGCCCCATTGGGCGGGCGCGTCGTCCGCCCTGACATGCTCATCAATTTGGCCGGTGGCCGCCACATCATTGTCGATGCCAAGGTTCCTTTTACCTCTTACCTTGACGCCCTAGAAACCGATGACCCGGAAGAGCACGCCGGCTTCCTCCGCCGCCACGCGCATTTAATGCGCGGCCACGTCCAAGCACTATCGCAGAAGGACTATATTGAGGCGTTTCAACCAACGCCCGAGTTCGTCATCCTCTTCGTTCCCGCAGACCCCTTCCTTGATGCTGCATTATCGGTGGACCCAGAACTTATCGAGTACGCCTTTGAACGCAATGTAGTGATCGCCACCCCCAGCTCGCTTTTTGCGCTCTTGCGCACGGTGGCCATGGGGTGGCACCAGGAAGATATTTCCGCCAAGGCAAAAGAGGTCCAGCGCTTGGGGCGCGAACTGTATACGCGCCTGAATACACTTTCTGATCACTACGGAAAGGTGGGCCATAACCTGGAAAAGGCAGTCGAAGCTTATAACGCCACGCTTTCCTCGCTCGATTCCCGCGTGGGCGTCACCGCCCGCAAATTACATGAGATGGATATCCCAGGCCGCACGGACCGCACCCCGCGGGAGCCCTTGCCTATTGATACGTGGCCTCGCGGAAATTCGGCACTATAAATCCGCCGCTTTCGTGCGTGGAAATAGCCATGGGTCGGCGGCAACCGGTAGGATCTTCCGACGTGTCACAATCCAAGCAAAGAAAGTCCTCCGCCGCCCAAAGCTCCGGTCTCCCCAGCATCACGCTGGGCAAGGGCCTTGGGCTGCTCGCGGCACTTTTGCTCACCGGCGCGTCTATTTCCATTCTGATGGGTTCCATCGGGTGGGCTTACCTCGCCTTCCTTGTCATCGGCTCACTGCTGGTAGCGCTCATCGTAGAAGAGCGGGGTCTTTTCCTCACCGTGGCTTCTATCCCCATTGTGTATGCCATAACGGTGGTCGTGGCCGGTTTCTTTATCACCAAGGCCAACTTGCCAGAGGGCGCATCGGCGTTTTCCAAGACGGCGATCGTCACCGCGGCTTTCCCCCTTGTCCAGAGGTTCCTGTGGCTCCTTATTGCCTTGGTGGGCGCGGCAATCATCGCCTGGCTGCGCTGGGCGCGCTTCCGCAAGACGGCCAAGCGCACCGCCAAAATGGAAACCGCTTCCCGCCGTGCCGACGCCGAACAAGACCGACGCAACCGCGAGGAACGCCTATCGGTTGCAGATTTGATGGCTCGCGATAAACCGGCAAAGAACTCCAAGCAGTCTCAAGCCGCTCCGCAGCGTGCCCGCGCCTCGCACACGCTGAAGAAGTCACGCCCCGCGCCCAAGGATCGCCTACGTGGTCGCGACCGTGAAGAGCGTCGCCGAATGCAACAAGAGGAACGCGACAATCTACTGCGCCCGGATCCAGCCCGGCGCGCTGGCGAGTCCGTTCCGGCGTCTCAGCAGCAGAAGGAACAGCCCAAGCAAGGTTGGAACGATAACCTCTACGACGAGGACTAAAGCAAAAAGAAAGGCCCGTTTCCGGGCCTTTCTTCCGTTTTAACTGCCGTATAGGCAAACGCTACTTAGATTCGTGCTGGGCGCAGGTCGCGCGGTAGGGCGAAGGTAATCGTCTCGGTAGAGGTCGTTACCTGTTCTACGTCGCTATAACCGCGCTCGTCCAGGAACTCCAGTACTTCGCGTACCAGCAACTCAGGTACCGAAGCACCGCAGGTTACGCCGACCGTCTGGACGCCTTCCAACCAAGATTCGTCGATTTCCTTGGCAAAATCCACGAGGTGGGAAGTCTTGGCGCCTGCCTCAAGCGCCACCTCAACCAAGCGCACCGAGTTAGAGGAGTTCTTAGAGCCCACCACAATCATCAGGTCGCACTGTGGCGCAATGGCCTTGACGGATTCTTGGCGGTTTTGGGTGGCGTAGCAAATATCGTCTGAAGGCGGGTTCTCCAGGTGTGGGAAGCGCTCGCGCAGCTTATTGACAATGGTGATGGTCTCATCCACCGATAGCGTGGTCTGGGACAGCCAAATAAGCTTCTCATCCTGCAAGAAATCTGGCAGCTTGGCGACGCCCTCGACACCGTCCACGAGGTGGGTGACCTCAGGTGCTTCGCCGGCAGTGCCTTCTACTTCTTCGTGGCCTTCGTGGCCAACCAAGAGGATGTGGTAGCCATCGCGCTGGAAGCGCTGGGCTTCCTTATGCACCTTGGTTACCAATGGGCAGGTGGCATCCAAAGTAAGCTGCTTGCGCTGCGTTGCCTCTGCGCGCACGGCTGGGGAAATACCGTGGGCGGAGAAGACTAGGTGAGCGCCTTCTGGTGCCTCAGAGGCCTCGTCGACGAAGATGACGCCGCGTTCTGCCAGAGACTCTACGACGTAACGGTTGTGCACGATTTGCTTGCGTACATAAATGGGCGCGCCGTACTTTTCCAGCGCCTTTTCTACAGTCTCGACCGCGCGGTCCACGCCCGCGCAGTATCCGCGCGGGGCCGCGAGGAGAACATTTTTACCATCAGTCATGGCTCCCAGAGTATCGAAACACTACGCAAAACAATAGTGGGGCCTAACGTCACCTTTCTGACTACCCCGAGCGGGACAATCAACTGCGCTGGCCCCTAAACTAGACGGAAGAACACGGCAGACTGAAGAAAGGGAGGCTGTGTGAATCAACCGGCAAATACACCGGATACTCCCTGGCCCGTTGGCAAGGTCAATGACCAAGTCAAGGGCTGGATCGAGCGCCTGGGTTACCTGTGGGTAGAGGGTCAGTTGACCCAAATTAACTTCAAGCCCACCTGGAAGCTGTCCTACCTCACGCTGCGTGACGTACAGCAGGAAAAGTCCGTGCAATTGACTTGCCCATCATCGATGTTGCAGTCATTGTCAGCACCGCTGAAAGACGGCGACCGCGTCATTGTCCATGGCAAGCCAGCCTTTTACGCGGGACGCGGGTCCTTTTCACTGTGGACCACCGAAATTCGTCATGTAGGCATTGGCGATCTGCTCGCTCGTATTGAAAAGCTGCGCCAACAGCTGGCTACTGAAGGCCTTTTCGATCCCGCACGCAAGCGGCCCCTCCCCTACCTGCCACACAAAATTGGGCTGATTACCGGACGCAGCTCGGCTGCAGAGCGGGATGTGATGGCGGTAGCCCATGACCGCTGGCCAGCGGTGCAGTTCCGCGTCCTCAATACCGCGGTCCAGGGTGCGAATACCGTGCCTGAGGTTATTGATGCGCTCCAGCAGCTTGATGCGGATCCTGAAGTCGACGTCATCATCATCGCCCGTGGCGGCGGCTCCGTGGAAGATCTGCTGCCTTTCTCGGAAGAAGCACTGCAACGCGCAGTGGCTGCGGCCGGCACCCCGGTAGTCTCTGCCATTGGCCATGAGCCGGACAGCCCGGTGCTCGATAACGTCGCTGACCTGCGCGCTGCGACGCCTACCGACGCCGCCAAGCGCGTCGTGCCCTCTGTGACAGAGGAGCGCGCCATCGTCGCAGAGGCTCGCTCTCGCATGGCGGCCGCGCTGCGCGGCTGGGTGGAAAGGGAACGGCGCGGCCTCGACAATATTCGTTCCCGGCCTGTCATGGCGGACCCAATGACCCCTATCCGTGCGCGCCGCGAAGAGGTAGAGCGCACCCGCGCCACCATGCGGCGAGAAATTGAAGTCATGGTGGAGCGAGAAACCCGCCACGTGGAATCGCTGCGCGCCCGCGTTTCGGCCTTGGGTCCGTCGGCGACTCTCGCCCGCGGGTACTCCATCGTCCAGGTAGTGCCCAAGGACGGCTCCGGCCCTGAGGTTGTGACTTCATATGAGCAATCCCCACCCGGCGCACAGTTGCGCATTCGCGTAGGCGATGGATCTATTACCGCAGTTTCTATGGCCTCCCAGGCCGCCGATTAATCACCAGACGAGGAGAAAATCATGTCCGAGGACACCATTGGTACCGGCCAGCCAGGCCAGGATGCTTTTACCCCAGTAGAAGAATTGAGCTATGAGCAAGCTCGCGATGAACTCATTGAAACCGTCAAGATTCTCGAGCTCGGACAAATGGGCTTGGATGAGTCGCTGAAGTACTGGGAGCGCGGGGAGGCGCTTGCCCGTGCGTGCGAGGCGCACCTCGACGGCGCGGCGAAGCGTGTGGAAGACGCGCTCGATCGGGCCGAGGACGCAGACGCTGAAGGAGACGAGTAGTGCAGATTTATGGGTATCCAGGCGAGCGCGTGGACTTTGTATCGAAATCCGCGGCCGCCGGTTCCATCATGGCGGGAGACTCCCGAGAATTCGTAGAAGAATTCTTCGGCCCTGCGCACACCCGCGACGATAATGAGGTGAGCTACTTCTCCCAATCTGTGGTGCTGCGCTTTACGGACGACAAAGTACGCGAGATTGCCATTTATCCGCAGCGCTCGCAGCGCGAGCGCATCGATGTCTTTGCAGGAAAAACACGCCTCAGCGGCCTAGATTCGCAGGCCCTAGCTGAAGTTATCGCCCAAGCCGGCGACGGTCTTAGCGCCACCGCCGCGGAAGAAGGCTTGGGCGAGGTTATTTTTCGGCTATAGGTGCGGCGTCGATAAACGCAGCGGTAGCAGCCTCAAAGTCACTGTCGTCCGCGGCGCCGGAGATGATGAGACGGGCATCGCCCAAATCCGTAACCCACAGGCGGCGCACGGAATCATCGTCGCTTTCTAGCACCCGCACTTGGTGGCCCTTGACCTCGCGGGCGGATTCAATGCCGCGGTAGTTGGCATCGTACGCCTCGCCTGCCTTATCGGCCGCGACCTGCGTTTGTGTAGACTCCACAAACCCTTGGTCAGCGGTCACCCAGCTGACCACGGTGGCATTCTCGCCGCCCATATCTACGCGGCGGGCAGCATTGGCCTCCCAGCCCTCCGGCATTTCGGGATTGCGAATAGCACCGACCCCTGCGCGAGCCTGGGTGTCTAGGAAGGTTTGTTCATCCACTTCCTGCACCGCTCCCTGCTGGGTTTCGGAGTTAATTGAGCACAGGCCGGTCGCTCCCACGGCGAGCAGCATCATAATCACCACGACGGCGAGGGACAGGGAAATATCCTTCGCGCCTTCAAAAATCTTTGGTCTTTCTTCTGCAGCCACGCGCCTTAGTATCGCACGGCCTGCTTTCAAAAAGCCACACGGCCCCTTTTGCTCCGAAAGATCTGTCAATCCCCCACAAATGGGGCGCAAAATCGAACCCTTTAGAGCAAAAAAGTGCGAGAATGGAAAGGTAGAGCATCAAGGGGAACACCCCTCGATGAGAAAACTATGGAAGGCAACCACTACACATGTCCGAAAATACGTCTTATCTTCCTGACCGCAACCTGGCAATGGAACTGGTTCGTGTCACCGAAGCAGCAGCACTCGCTTCCGGCCGTTGGGTAGGCCGCGGCCAGAAGAATGAGGGCGATGGCGCGGCGGTCGACGCCATGCGCAAGCTCATCAATTCCGTAGCGATGAACGGCGTCGTTGTCATTGGTGAGGGCGAAAAGGATGAGGCCCCCATGCTCTTTAACGGCGAAGAGGTAGGCACCGGCGAGGGTGCCGCGATGGATATCGCCGTAGACCCGGTTGACGGTACCCGCTTGATGGCGGAAGGCCGCCCCAACGCCATCTCCGTCATTGCGGCTGCCGAACGCGGGACCATGTATGACCCTTCCGCAGTCTTCTACATGGAAAAGATTGCCGTTGGCCCCGAGGCAGTTGGCGCTATCGATATCAACGAGTCCGTGGAATGGAATATCCAGTCCGTAGCAAAGGCGAAGAATATTCGCCCCACCGATCTGACCGTGGTGGTCCTTGACCGTCCCCGCCACGAACAGCTCATCTCTGAAATTCGCGCCGCAGGCGCCAAGGTCCGCCTCATCATGGATGGTGACGTAGCCGGCGCTATCGCTACCTGCCAGGATTCGAACTCCATCGACATGATGATGGGCATCGGCGGCACCCCAGAGGGCATCATCACCGCCTGCGCTATGCGCTGCATGGGCGGCGAAATCCAGGGCAAGCTGTGGCCGAAGGATGAAGAGGAAGCAGAAAAGGCCCGCGCCGCCGGCCATGATTTGGACCGCGTCCTCAAGACCAATGATCTAGTCTCCTCTGAGAACTGCTACTTCGCCGCCACCGGCGTGACCAATGGTGACATGCTGCGCGGCGTTTCCTACCGCAATTCCGGTGCTACGACCCGCTCGCTGGTTATGCGCTCCAAGTCCGGCACCATCCGCTACATCGACTCCATCCACAAGCTGTCCAAGCTGCAGGAGTATTCCGTCGTGGACTACGACACGCCAACCAAGAAGTAGGGTTCACCCCCGAAGGCGGCCCTTCTTTTAGATCTCCGCCATACTGGAAAGCACACACTACCCAATTAACTGAGGTGATCTTCACATGACTGAATACCGCATTGAACATGACACCATGGGCGAAGTTAAGGTTCCTGCAGATGCCCTGTGGCGTGCACAGACCCAGCGCGCAGTGGACAACTTCCCGATTTCCGGCCGTGGCCTGGAAAATGCACAGATTCGCGCCCTTGGCCTGCTCAAGGCAGCCTGCGCTCAGGCAAATAAGGCTTCCGGCAAGCTGGATGCGGATAAGGCCGATGCCATCATTGCTGCCGCCACTGAAATCGCCGAGGGCAAGCATAACGACGCCTTCCCAATCGACGTATTCCAGACCGGTTCCGGCACCTCGTCCAATATGAATACCAATGAGGTTATCGCCTCCTTGGCACATAACAATGGCGTGGAAATTCACCCGAATGACCACGTGAACATGGGCCAGTCCTCTAATGACACCTTCCCCACCGCTACGCACGTGGCTGCTACGGAAGCTGCCGTTAATGACCTCATCCCGGGTCTGAAGGTCCTCCACGAATCCTTGACCAAGAAGGCCAAGGAATTCGCCGATGTGGTCAAGGCCGGCCGCACCCACCTGATGGATGCCACCCCGGTTACCCTGGGCCAGGAATTCGGCGGCTACGCCCGCCAGATCGAGCTGGGCATTGAACGCATTGAGGCCACCCTGCCACGCTTGGGCGAGCTGGCCATCGGCGGCACCGCCACCGGTACCGGCCTGAACACCTCCGCAGACTTTGGTGCCAAGGTCACCGAAGAGCTGAAGAAGCTCACCGGTGTGAAGGAACTGAAGGAAGCAGAAAATCACTTCGAGGCCCAGGCAGCCCGCGATGGCTTGGTGGAGTTCTCCGGCGCCATGCGCTCTATTGCTGTATCCCTCAATAAGATTGCCAATGACCTGCGCATGATGGGTTCCGGCCCGCTGACTGGTCTGGCCGAGATTCACCTGAAGGACCTGCAGCCGGGTTCCTCCATCATGCCGGGTAAGGTCAACCCGGTTATCCCTGAGGCCGTCACCATGGTGGCGGGCCAGGTGGTGGGCAACGACGCAGCCGTAGCCTTCGGCGGCGCTCAGGGCCACTTCGAGCTCAACGTCTTCATCCCGATGATGGCGCGCAACGTACTCGAGTCCGCTCGCCTGCTGGCTAATGCTTCCCGCGTCTTCGCCGATAAGTGCATCGATCACATCGAGGCCAACGAGGAGCGCATGAAGCACTTTGCGGAGTCGTCCACCTCCATCGTGACCCCGCTCAACTCTGCCATCGGCTACGAAAACGCAGCTAAGGCAGCAAAGCACGCCCTGCACGAGAAGATCACTGTCCGCCAGGCCGTTATTGACCTGGGCTTTGTCGACGGCGAGAACCTCACCGAGGAAGAGCTAGATAAGCGCCTCAACGTGCTGAGCATGACTAACCGCGACCGCGATAACTTCTAAGTAATCGCCGCACCGCCACCCCGCCCGGGCAGGACTCGGGCGGGGTTTCGCATGCCTGAGGTAAGGGGGCGTCGGCAAGCGCTATGGCATAGAACACATTAATGGAAACGCACCTCTAAAATCACCACTTTTGCACTTGGTGCAAGTTTGCACCGAGTGTAAAGTTGCATGGCGTGCAAGAAGAATTATCACTACGCGAGCAGAAGCGCCTCGAGACGCGCCTGCGCATAGAGGATGCCGCCACAAAGCTGGTGGATGAGCAATCCTTTAGCGCGGTCACGATTGAGAGGATCTGCGAAGTAGCCGGTATTTCTCGGCGCACCTTCTTCAATTACTTCGACTCTAAGGAATCCGCCGTACTAGGTGCTCCAAGCACCGAGTTTACGGAGGAGATGCGGGAATTCTTCCTCACGGAGCCAACGACCAGCATGGTAGGACTCGTCCTCCAGTTGGTCAGGCAACACATGGAAGGCCACCACATCAACCCGACCATCCGGGACCGCCGCAAGCGCATCTCTAATGATCCTGATGCGGCCGCGGCGGCAATAAGCCGGAAGCGCGCAAAATCCATTGAGCTTATCGATCTCATTGAAGAACGCCTCACCACAGAACCGGAGCTTCGCGTCCTCGATAGCTGCTCCTCGAGCACCGAGGCGATGCTCATCGCCGGCCTCGTCCGCGAGGCACTTTGGCTCGCGATGGCATCCCCCGATGCGGATTGCAGCAAGGACCTCCACGCGCGACTCGATACTTCCCTCACGCTAATAACAGATTTTATGAAAGGAATGCGATGGTAGATACGGCTACTAAGGCCCCCACGCAGGGCCAATCCCGAGCCGATAACCTCGGGCTTATCTTCTCGGCTTTGATGCTCACCATGCTGATGAGCTCTTTGGGCCAAATGATCTTCTCTTCTGCTCTTCCAACCATCGTTGGTGAGCTTGGCGGCGTCGACCACATGAGCTGGGTCATCTCCGCCTTCCTTGTCACCATGACCATCGCCATGCCTATTTCCGGCAAGCTGGGTGACATGCTAGGCCGCAAGTGGCTCTATATCGGCGGTATCGCCACCTTTGTCGTGGGCTCCACCCTCGGCGGCTTTGCAGACTCCATGACGCTGCTGATCATCGCCCGCGCTGTGCAGGGCTTTGGCGCAGGTTTTATGATGATTTCCTCCCAGTCCATCATCGCCGAGGTCACCTCCTCCCGTGAGCGCGGCAAGTTCATGGGCATCATGGGCGGCGTCTTCGGCCTGTCCTCCGTTCTCGGCCCCGTCCTCGGCGGCTGGTTCACCGACGGCCCAGGCTGGCGCTGGGGCATGTGGATGAATATCCCGCTGGGCATCCTCGCCATTATCGTGTGCACCCTAGTGCTGCACCTGCGCGTAGGCGATGCCGATATGAAGCGCTTTGACTGGCTTGGTGCTACCTTCATCGCCATCACCACCGCTTCCCTTATCCTCATGACCACCTGGGGCGGCACCGAGTACGAGTGGGGCTCTTCCATGATCCTCACCTTGGGTGCCATCACCATCATCGGCGCCATCATCACCGTCTTTGTGGAGTTGCGCGCTAAGGAACCGCTCATCCCGGTTCGCCTGTTCAAGAACCGCAACATGGCCCTGACCACCCTCTCCGGCGTGGTACTTGGCCTGGCAATGTTCGGTGTTCTGGGCTACATGCCTACCTACCTGCAGATGGTGCACACCCTGACCCCAACCAAGGCGGGTCTCATGATGATCCCGATGATGGTGGGCCTTATCGGCACCTCCACTGGCGTGGGCTTTATCATCGCCCGCACCGGCCACTACAAGGTCTACCCCATCATCGGCCTGGCGGTTACCGCCGGCGCCCTGTTCTGGATGTCCCACCTCTCCGTGGAGACTTCCCTGAAGCAGTTGGGCTGCGAGTTCCTGGTCTTCGGCATCGGTCTGGGCATGGTTATCCAGGTCCTCGTGCTCATCGTCCAGAACTCCTTCCCGCTGTCCCAGGTGGGTACGGCTACCGCGGCGAATAACTTCTTCCGCCAGATCGGCTCCGCCCTCGGCGCTTCCCTGGTCGGCTCCATGTTCATCCACAATATGAAGGATGAGATGGCCACCCGCATGCCTGAGGCTTTCCAGAAGATGGGACCGGAGGGTGCTGCCTACGCGGAGAAGTTTGGCGATGCCAATGGCGGTGCCAATAGCCTCACCCCGGATTTGGTTGCATCCTTCCCCAAGCCCATCGAGGAAGCCATCCTCAACTCCTACAATGACGGACTGACCCCGGTCATCGCCCTCATGGTTCCGCTGGTTATCGTCGCCCTCATCCTCCTCCTGCCACTGCGCGAGGAGCGACTGAAGGAAACGATTGACTAATATCACCTTCACCTGCAGAAATACAGGCCACTAGCCGGGAGCTGCATGCCCTGCGCGATGCATTCCCGCTTGCCGACGCCCCCCATAGAATCCGCCCTTGGATATGCCCCGGCGCCCTCCAAGCGGCGTTGCAAATCCAGGCCGGCCCCATCGAGGTGTGGCGCAAGCCCGCGCGCACGGTGGGCCGATATGCCCCGCCCTAGGCGGGGCATTTTTATTGCCGCTCCCCTGGTTCTAAGGCCTAAACAAAAAGCCCCTGCCATCGTTACCACGAGTGTGGTACGAGCAGGGGCTAGTATGCGCCGGGGAAGCTACCGCTTCTTTTCCTCCGGCTTGGGCAAAAGCAGCTCATATACGTCGGTGTCGCGCCACTGGCCCGCAAGCTCGCCGTAGGTCATCTTTGCCATGTGCGAGTAGGTACCCACTTTCACGAAGCCGCGCGACTTATGCAGCCCCGCAGAACCTGCATTTTCAGGGAAAATCCATGAGTGGATGGCCCACTTGTGCAGGTCTTGACACACCTCAATCAGGCGGTCCAAAAGTGCGCCGCCGATACCGCGGCCCTGCGCCTCGGTGCCTAGGTAGATGGAATCCTCCACTACTCCGTGGAAGACGGTGCGGGTAGATACAGGGGCCGCAGAAACCCACCCCAGGACCTTTGAATCATCATCTGCTTCAACGGCCACATACACCGAAGGCATGATCTTGCCGGCTTTGAATTCTTCAAAGGTCAGGGATCGGGTCTCATAGGTAGCGTGCCCAGTATTGAGCCCCTGTTCATAGATCTCTCGCATCTGCGGGTAATCCGCCGCGGTGAAGGGGCGGATGCGGAAATCTTTCTTCTTGTCGTCCGAAGACGTCTGCTTGGCGTTCTCGCTCATATACAACATTATTACTGGGACATGCCCAGCTTCGCCACGCTGTACACATAAAGATCACCCAACGCGAACGAACTTGGCCTAGTTGCCGCCTTCCAATAGGTCAGTAACGAGCTCCGCAATGGCCGAGCGCTCAGAACGTTGCAGAGTAATATGTGCAAAAAGCTCGTGCCCCTTGAGCTTTTCAATCACTGCTTGGACTCCGTCGTGCCGGCCCACGCGAAGGTTATCGCGCTGCGCCACATCGTGAGTAAGAACTACTCGCGAGCCCTTCCCCAACCGGGAAAGCACGGTAAGCAAGACGTTTCGCTCCAAGGACTGCGCCTCATCCACGATGACAAAAGCATCATGCAGCGAGCGACCGCGAATATGCGTTAGCGGCAAGACCTCGATGAGGCCGCGTTCGTGCACCTCTTCTATGACGTTGTCAGACACCAAGCCCTCCAAGGTGTCATAGACCGCCTGCGCCCACGGGTTCATCTTGTCCGATTCCGTGCCCGGTAGGTATCCCAGCGACTGCCCGCCAACCGCATACATTGGGCGGAAGACCACAATGCGCCGGTGCTCGCCGCGCTCGAGCACCGCCTCCAAACCGGCGCACAGCGCAAGTGCCGACTTGCCGGTGCCGGCGCGGCCACCGATGGAGACAATTCCTACGTTTGGGTCCATCAGCAGGTCCAAAGCAATACGCTGCTCCGCGGAGCGTCCCTGGAGGCCAAAGGCATTGATATCACCACGTACGAGCTCGACCACGCCATCAGCACTCATGCGCCCCAGCGCGGATTGCGCACCTGCCGCCAAGGTCAAGCCGCAGTGCACTGGCAGCTCCTCCACGGCGGTACCCTTTTCCGTTTCGACGCCGTCTAGCATGACTTCCCCATCACGATAGAGGGCATCGATGACATCAGAGCTGGTTTGTACCGTCGCCATTCCGGTATAACCGGTCAAGACTACGTCCTGGGCGTGATATTCATCCGCCTGCACGCCAACCGCGCCGGCCTTTACGCGCAGGGGAACGTCCTTCGTGACCAGCACGGTGTCCTTCCCCTCGTGTGCAAGGTTAAGAGCGCACGCCAAGATGCGGTGGTCGCCTTCTGGCCCGCGGAATGCGGTAGGCAGCAAGGATTGGTCTTGATGGTTCAATTCCACGCGCAGGGTGCCGCCATCGACGTTGACGGGAACCGGCTGGTCTAAGGCCTCATAGGTAGCGCGCAGCTCCTCCAAAAAGCGAAGAGCTTGGCGGGCGAACCAGCCAAGCTCTGGGTGATGACGTTTTCCTTCCAGTTCAGAAATAACTACAACGGGAAGGACCACATCGTGTTCTGCAAATTTGCGCAGGGCCCAAGGGTCAGACAGCAAGACCGAGGTATCCACTACATAGGTCTTGGTAGCGACGGTGTTATCAGTAGTGGCTAGCGGAGTAGAAAGTACAGAGGGACGAGACATGATGGCAGGGTTCTCCCTTAGTGTGCGGTAGATCAGACTTCTTCCGAATCACCCCGAATCCCCGGGGTTGCCACCCAAAGTAGGCACCGAAGGTTGAAATTACATGGGTGCAAGATGAACATTAAGAAAACGAAAAATCCCTCCGCAGCACATGCTGCAGAGGGAAAAGCTCTAAAGTAGCTTTTTACTTCTCTACGGAGGAGGTGAACTTGCCGCTCTCGTCCTGGATCCAGGAGATTACGCCATCGTCGAACTGCTGGGTCCAGCCCTTGCCCTGAGCAGCCTTTTCCTCAGCAGCCTTAGGCAGGCCTACCTCAGAGTCCAAGCCGCCCTGCTCCTTCCAGGTTTCAGCAATCTTGCCGACGATAGGCTGAGCGCCCTCATCGTCGTCGAAGGTCAGCAGGTTGCCGTTATCGAAGTTAGCGAGGAACTCATCGTCGTCACCCTGCTCGATGCTCTTTACGTCGCCCCACTCAGCCTTCTTCTCTTCAATAGCGGAAGCGAAATCAGCCGGAACATCTACGTCACCGTTAGCGGTAGCGATGGACTTGGTAGCGCCGCCCTTGTCGTCAGCGTCATCCTTGTCGTCGTCATCTTCAGAGTCAGATGCTTCTGCATCCTCAGAATCGTCCGCGTCATCAGCGTCATCATTGGAAGTAGCCTCAGCAGCAGCGGAGCCAGCAGCGTCGGTAGCGTCTGCCGCTACGGAGCCGGCGGAATCCTTAGCGTCGTTAGCTGCATCCTCAGCATCGGAGCATGCTACGAGAGCTACGGACAGGGTTGCGGCTGCAAAGCCACCTGCGATACGACGGGTCATCTTCTGCATTACTGCATCATCCTTTCATCGAGAAAGTAAGTTAATTCTAAAATTATTGTTAAATCGTCCTTTATGACGAACAAAGCCCACCGTAACGACGACTCCCAGCTGGCGCCACCCACTCGGACAGGAAGTAGACAGCAAACAGTAAAGGCCTACCTACGTTTGCGCTGCTTAGGGGCCTTCTTTTTCTTTTGTAACGAATTGTTAACGTTTCTCCGCGCTTGCTTCGCCTTCGCCTTTTCCCTGGCGCTGCGTTTCGGCTTCTCTTGGCGGGAGGAGCGGGCCGTGCGGCCCTTAGCGACGCCCACGAAGTCCTGAATTGCCTCCCCGTCATCGTCCTTGCGCCACACCAATGCAATCTCCGTCACCGGCACGGACTCGTCCTTAAGGCCCAACGGCACCACCTGCTTTTTACTCAGGACCTTCAGCAGGGGCCGCGGCGCAATCGCGATACCCACATTGGCCGCCACTACCTGCAAGGCGTCGCGGACGGCGGGGACATCGACAAGCCCGGAATCGGCGAGGCGGTAGTTGAGGTGTTCATCGGCGACGTCGGCAAGCGCAAGCTCCTCGCCCACCTCCGCATAGACCGAGTCTTTGGGAACGGCAATGCCAGGGGCCTCTTTATAAAGTCGCACCACATGAAAGGTGTCATCCACCCGCGCATCCGGCAAGCGCGCAAGAGCTAGGTCCACCTCGCCGGCTACCAGCGGGGCAAGCGCATCGTCCGCATCAACGGTGTACAAGCCACCATGAGCAGTATTTTCCTCGAATCGGCGGAACCACTTTCCGGGTTCTGTACCGGTGGCAAAAGCTAAGCGCAGCATAGAGGACAGTCTACTGAAAGTGCTACGGTAAAAGCGTGACTGAAGAACAAAAGCAACCATCCGGCACCGCCATGCGTGCCCAAACCGCGGCGAAGAAGCTAGGTATCTACCTGCCCGCCGCGCCGGACGAGTTCCAAAATAGTGCCATTAGCCACGAAGAGCTGCGCGAACTGCAGCATAACCCACCCGAGTGGCTGCAAACTTTGCGCCGCGAAGGGCCCCACCCCCGCCCCGAGGTTGCCCATAAGCTGGGTATCTCTGTTACCGCGCTCAAGAAGAACGATATGGATAAGCCGCTGACCACAGCGGAAATCAATCAGCTCCTCCAAGAGCAGCCGGAATGGCTCCAGCAGGCCCGCGCTACCATGGCGCAGGCCCGTGGCCATGAGGTGAAGGACTAAACCAGCTTCCAGTCCTCGAGGCCCTCATACAGCGGGTAGTGCTGGGCAATCTTGTCCACGCGAGCACGCAGGGCCTCCACATCGGCATTCTTGCCCTGGACCAGGGCGGTACCGATAATATCTGCAACCTCGGTGGAGGCCTCGGCGTCGAGGCCGCGGGTTGCCAGCGCAGAGGTACCAATGCGCAGGCCGGAGGTGACCATCGGTGGACGCGGGTCATTCGGCACGGCATTGCGGTTAACGGTAATGCCTACCTCGTGCAGCAGATCCTCTGCCTGCTGTCCATCCAATTCGGAATTGCGCAGGTCCGCCAAGACCAAGTGCACATCGGTGCCGCCGGTCAGCACGTCCACGCCAGCCGCCTTGGCATCTTCTGCAGTAAGGCGCTCTGCCAGAATGCGAGCACCCTCCAAGGTGCGCTCCTGGCGCTCCTTGAATTCCTCGGTAGCAGCAATCTTCATAGCAATGGCCTTGGCAGCGACCACGTGCATCAGCGGTCCGCCCTGCTGGCCCGGGAAGACGTTGGAATTGATCTTCTTGGCATAATCCTGCTTGGCCAAAATCATGCCGGAGCGCGGGCCGCCCAGGGTCTTGTGCACGGTGGTGGACACGATATCCGCGTGAGGCACTGGGCTCGGGTGCAGGCCCGCCGCCACAAGACCCGCAAAGTGGGCCATATCTACCCACAGGTAAGCGCCGACCTCATCAGCGATTTCACGGAAGGCCGCGAAATCCATGGTGCGCGGGTAAGCAGACCAGCCGCCGATAATCACCTTCGGCTTTTCCTTCAGCGCCTGCTCGCGCAGCTTATCCATGTCCACACGCATGGTCTCTGGATCCACCTCATAGGCAGCGACATCATAAAGCTTGCCAGAGAAGTTCAACTTCATGCCGTGGGTAAGGTGGCCGCCGTGAGCCAGGGACAGGCCCAAAATCTTGTCGCCCGGCTCAGCGATGGTGGAAAGCACCGCTGCGTTCGCCTGCGCACCGGAGTGCGGCTGAACGTTGGCGAATTCCGCACCAAAGAGTTCCTTAGCGCGGTTGCGGGCTAGGTCCTCCACGACGTCGACATGCTCGCAGCCACCGTAGTAACGGCGACCCGGGTAGCCCTCGGCGTACTTGTTAGTGAGCACGGAGCCCTGTGCCTGGAGCACGGCGCGAGGCACAAAGTTCTCAGAAGCGATCATTTCCAGGGTTTCGCGCTGGCGGGAAATCTCTCCCTGAATTGCGCCGAATACGTCCGGATCGAGGTCGCGGAGGTCAGAGGTAAAAGAAGCCATAAAGGTGTGGTCCCCTTCTCAAAATCAAGCGGTATGGGATGCTGCATATCTTATCGTGCCATGCACCCTTAGGGGGCATACTTTTACCCACGGATTATGCAAGTGCGACAATAGAGCCATGGCGCGCACATTGGATTCGAGTCCTTACCTAGATTTTGACCGCGAGACCTGGCGTGAACTGCGTAAATCCATGCCTCAGGTGCTCACGGAAACCGAGGTGGAAAAGCTTCGCGGCCTAGGAGACCGCATCGACCTAGACGAGGTAGCTGATGTCTACCTTCCCCTCTCTCGCCTCATCCATATGCAGGTCATGGCACGCCAGCAGCTCACCACGGCTACCGAATCCTTCTTAGGCAATCCTCCGACGCACGTTCCCTTTGTCATCGGTGTGGCCGGCTCCGTGGCAGTGGGAAAATCCACCACCGCCCGCCTCCTCCAGGTGCTCCTGCAACGCTGGGAGTCCCACCCCAAGGTGGCGCTCGTGACAACCGACGGCTTCCTCTTCCCCACCAAGACTCTCAAGGAACGCGGCCTCATGCAGCGCAAGGGATTTCCGGAATCCTATGACCGGCGCGCACTCCTCCGCTTTGTCACGGACGTAAAATCAGGAAAGCCATTTGTCAAGGCACCGCTTTATTCCCACATCACCTATGACATTGTGGACGGTGAGTACCAAGAAGTTCACCAGCCCGACATCCTCATCCTGGAAGGGCTCAACGTGCTACAAACGAGCCCCACGTTGACCGTGGCGGACCTCTTTGATTTCTCGGTCTACGTTGATGCCCGCACCGACGATATCGAGCAGTGGTATATCGACCGCTTCCTTACTCTGCGCCACACCGCTTTCCGCGAGCCCAACGCCCACTTCTCTTCCTTCGCAGACATGAACGATGAGGAAGCCCGCGCCCAAGCCCGCGAAATTTGGCAGTCCATTAACCTGCCGAACTTGGTGGAAAATATCCTGCCCACCCGTGTGCGAGCCTCCCTCGTGCTGAAAAAAGGCTCGCATCACCTGGTAGAACAGGTACGTATGCGCAAGCTCTAGAGCCTATTTGCCAAAGCGGCGCGAACGTTGGGAGTAATCCCGCAAGGCGCGAAGAAAATCCACCTTGCGGAATGCTGGCCAGTAAGTATCCGTGAACCAGATCTCGGAGTACGCGGCCTGCCACAGGAGAAAGCCCGACAGGCGTTGTTCACCGGAGGTGCGGATAACCAAGTCCGGGTCCGGAAGGCCCTTGGTGTACAGGTGCTCCCCAATGGATTCTGCGGTGACGCGGTCCGCCATCTCCTCTGCGGTAGTTCCCTTCTCTGCTTCCGCACGCACCAAGTTCTGCACGGCGTCCACAATTTCTTGGCGCCCGCCATAGCCCACCGCCACATTGACGATGACACCCGTATTGTCCTTGGTTTCCGCTGCCGCCGTCACCATGCGCTGGCGAATATCATCCGGGAGTAGATCGAGGTGGCCGACCAAGCGCACCTGACAGCCGACGTCGCTATGGGATAGGTGCGTGACCACATCCGAGATAATGTCAAAGAGCAGCTCTACTTCCTGCTCGCTGCGCTTCAGATTCTCCGTGGACAGCAAATAAATGGTGACCACTTCGATATCGGTATCGCGGCACCACGAAATCATCTCTCCGATTTTCTTTGCACCTTGGCGGTGACCATGGCTGATATCGGTGAAACCAGCCTCACGCGCCCACCGACGATTGCCATCGGCCATAATGGCGATGTGCTTAGGCTGCGGCTTGCCCTTGATCAGGCGCGCCAGCCGCGCTTCATAAGCTGGGTAAGCCAGCTGCTTGAGAGAACTCACGCTCATCAGTCTATCCGCCTAGAAAATGGACTTCTTGCGGTTATCGTAAATGCCGGCTTCCTTCATCGCCTCATCCACGGCTTCCTCATCGAACGGATCGATTCCGTGATCTTCCGCAAACATCATGCGGCGGCGAAAGCGAGAGTAACGGCGATGGAAATTCCAGCCCGCAAACAACACCGCAACTCCCATAAGCGCCAAGATCAGCAGGCCAATGGGCGAAGCTTTGCCAAATTCAGGGCCCATTGGGCCGCCTTCGGCGCCCTCGGTTCCTTGGGCGAGTACAAATACGTCATGTGCGGCAAGCACGAAAGAACCATACATGCTCATATCTTAAGCCTCCTCTTCCTCTTCGATGCCGGCGAAGAGGTCATTTTCTGGCAGGGAGGTAGAAACGCGAGTCTTCGCCAGCTCGAACTCCTCGGTGGGCCAAAGGCGCTGCTGTACCTCCACCGACGTCGCCAAGAAGGCACCCGCCGGATCGATCTGCGTAGCGTGCGCCCGCAAGGCCTCCTCGCGATTGCTGAAGTAATCCGCGCATTCCACCTGGGTGGTTACACGCGCCATGATATCGCCAAAAGTGGTGTCCCAGCGCGCCAGCATCGGCCCATAGGGGCTGGTATTCCCCTCTTCTAATAGCAAATCATGGAACATCTTCATGCGCTGGTAGACGAAGCCGTGCGAGTAGTAGAGCTTCAGCGGCTCCCACGGCTTACCCAGCTCTGGGTGATACTCGGCATCGCCCGCCTTCTCCCACGCGATCATGGAAGCCCGGTGCACCATAAGGTGGTCTGGGTGCGGGTAGCCACCATTTTCGTCATAGGTAACAATGACGTGTGGACGAAATTCACGGATAACCTGGACGTATTCCTGCGCGACGGTGTCATCTCCCAGCAACGCGAAACAGCCCTGCGGCAGCAATTCCTCCATAGTCTTGCCTTCAACCGGGTCCGGCAATCCGGAATCAACGTGGCCCAGCCAGCGATGTTGTACGCCCAGTGCCCGCGCAGCGTTAGCCATTTCTTCCCGGCGGACCTCGCCCATCTTTTCCTTGATTTCCGGACGGTCCATGGCAGGGTTAATCACATCGCCGCGCTCACCACCGGTACAGGTCAGCACCAAAACCTCATTGCCTTCTGCGGCATAGCGCGCGGTGGTTGCGGCACCCTTGGAAGATTCATCGTCTGGGTGCGCGTGGATAGCTAGTAGGCGAAAATCGCTCACTGAAAATCCATCCCCTTATTAATCTAGGTTCTTTGAACAGATGATTATCCTAGTAGATAATTGGAAAACCATGGTCCTCGACTAGAGTGGAAGCCATGACTTCCGCCGGAAACTCTCGCTCAGCCGCCCGCTACGGCTCCCGCGGCTCCTCTGAAAAGAACTCTGGTAGCTGGACTAATAAGGCGCTGGTGCTTATCTTTGTCGCCATTTTTATTGCACTTATTTTCTTCGGATTCCGGTATTTCCAGGAAAAGGAGCGGGTGAACGCACAGGTGTCCATCGTGACCCAGGAGGTTTTGAGCGATGATTCCACCCGCGTTTGGGTCGATGTCACCCGCAATCACACCGATGAAGATGCCTACTGCATTGTCCAAGCCTATGACTATTCCAAGGCCGAAGTAGGCCGCCGTGAATTCCCTGTTCCCGCGGGCGGAAACGAAACCCAGCGCATCGCTGTCGACGTCCCAACCAACGCTCGTGCCGTAGCTGGCGGGGCCTATGGTTGTTCCGGCAATATCCCCGAATACTTGGATATGGATAACCCTGACTACGCGGAAAGCCGCTAGCCGCGTGTGCTAGGATTTGTAGCGCCTAGAACTGGATATATGCCCAGTTCCACTTTTACCTATAGCCCCAGGGATTAGCAGGGGCTTTGACCACAATTCCTATCTACGGAAGGTTGCAGAATGGCTGAGCAGCAAAAGCAGTACATCACCCCAGAGACCAAGGCGAAGCTCGAGGCCGAGCTGCAAGAGCTCATCGACCACCGCCCAGTAGTCGCGGCTGAGATCAACGAGCGCCGTGAGGAAGGCGACCTCAAAGAGAACGCCGGTTACGACGCCGCACGTGAGATGCAGGACCAGGAAGAGGCCCGCATTAAGCAGATTTCTGAGGTTCTTGCGAATGCCACCACCGAGCGCGGTGCTGTTCAGGAGGGCGTCGCCCACACCGGTTCCGTAGTTCACGTTTACTACAACGGTGACAAGGACGATAAGGAGACCTTCCTCATCGGTACCCGCGCCGCTGCTTCCGATAACAAGGACCTAGAAACCTATTCCGAACAGTCCCCGCTGGGCGCTGCCATTCTTGGCGCACAAGAAGGCGAGACCCGCGAGTACACCGCTCCGAATGGCAAGACCATTTCGGTCACCATCGAATCCGCAGCGCCGTATGATTCTGCTAAGGCCGCTGCTCCACGCGAGTCCTAAACTTTTAACCACTTACCACTCTGGAGAAAGAGCACATCCCCATGAAGAAGTTCTCCCGTTTCGCCGCCGCTGGCTTGGTCTTCACCGCTGGCCTCTCCCTCGCTGCTTGCCACCCACCGAACCAGCAGGATTCTGATTCCAAGGTAGAAAATGCCTCCACCTTCACCGGTGAGGCCCCGATGCAGAAGGATGCTGAGACCAGCTCTTCCGCACCAGAGACCGTTATTGAAGAGGAAGCACCTGTAGTCGAGTCCGGTGTTCCAGAAGAGCCAGCACAGCCGCACTTGAACGGTACCGCCACCGAACTGCCACAGCAGTAATAAGGCTTGAAAGGCCGAGGGATATCCCTCGGCCCTTTTTCATGCTATTTTTCTGGGTCCACTTCCCGCACCCAATCCCCGATGACACCGGGTACGACAGCAGGCGGCTCTCCCAAGAGGTCGCGCTTATTTGGATCCCGTTCCACCTGCGTGGTGACGGACTTTACGCGCTTTTTCTCACTGTCTTTACCTCCGCGCATCCCCATCATTGGACCATAGGCCCGCGCCCCTCCGGTTGAGCGGCCTGCATTGCCACCGCGCGCTGCCGCGGCACTTTCACCGCCGCCTGTTCCATGACCAAGGCTGCCACCTACGCCGGGCCGCATGCCCGCACCAGCCCCGTTTCCTGCACCGCTGCCAAGACCAGCACGCATGCTAGAACCGCCGCCGAGTGCATTGCCATGGCCAGCGCGCACGCCTGAACCGACACCGGCGTAGGGCGCCCCGGCTCCGCGTGCAAGGTGCAGGCCCGACTGCGCTCCTCTTCCGGCGCGCACCACATCGGCGCCGCCACCTACATTTCCTGCAGCGGATCCAATTCCGCCTCGTAGCGACTGACCGCCGAGTACGCCGCGGCCCGCGTCCGCAGGCCGTCCGGCTGCCATCATCGGCGCCATCCCAGAATTGGCGGATTGCGCTGTAGCTACCGGTGCCATCGCACCGCTGCTATTAAGTGCGCCTGCATGTGCTCCTGCGGCAACCGGATGCGCTGTACCACCAGGAACCTGCCCCATCGCCCCGTTAGCCGAAGCGACACTCGGCACGGACGCCCCTTGGGTGGACACCTCATTCCCACCGATGGCTACTTGGTCTCCCAGACCAAGCCTTTCCAGCGCATTCCTGCCGCTAGTATGCATCTGCTGGTGAAAATCATTAATTTCTTGTGGGCTCATCCCCACTGCTTCTAGCCCGTCCACATTGCCATTGACGACGTCGAAGTTCCCCGGCCCCAAATCACCGCGCGCTATCGCTTCCGCAATCTTCTTTGGCCATACCACGGCATCGGTGGTGTAGCGCTGCCCATCACCGTCAACTCCGGCAAGGCCCGCGTCGACACCGCCGCCTCCCGACGCCGGCGATTGTTCCATCAAAGCGTGCTGGTACGGCATTGCTTCTACCGCGAAGCGCTGCAGGTCAGGTTGCAACGCGGCCAATGCGGCCTTTTCCGCAATTTCGCGCTCGACCGGTTCTGGAATGGCCATCACTTCCATCGCCATGGCCATCGCAGTTGGCTGCATGCCCATCAGCTTGGCATGGAATCCGGTCAACTTCTCCCCCATGACCTTGGCATTTGCAACAAAGTGGCTTCCCGACGCCGCCACTTCCCTAATCTTGGCCGCCGCCCTCGACGTGGCTTCGCTGTCGTTCTCGCCTTCCAAAGACCCGGCTGCTTCCTGCAACCCGCTAACGATATCGTCGACTTCCGACGCCAACGAGCTCCACCGCGCATTCGCCTCCGACACATTCCAAATCTGCGTCGACATCAGGTCGGTAGCAAGCTTCACAATGTCCGTACCGACATTCACCACCGGCATGGAAAACCCAAATGGGCTGTACCCCGGCTCCGGCTGGTTCATAATCGGCATCGACTCAATGCCGATATCTCCACCCGCATCCGCGATCTCCATTCCCCGACTATTCGCGTCCTCCTGCGACTGAAACCCTCGGGCCTCCCGCCCCAAAGAATCAGACAGCCACTCGACCTGTGCCGCGAAATTCAATAGCGATTGCTTGGCTGATCCTGGGTCACTGTCCAACACACGTTCATGGACATCTCCTACGTGATCAATTCCTGGTACCGATGAAAAACTTGCATCTAACGGGCTATTGACATTGCTCCTTAACTCCTGTGATCTACGAAAAAGATCCCCGATGCTGCTCGTAGTTCTGCGAATGTTTGAAATGCTTACGCGCATTACTCCCCCAATTTTAGCTAAGCTGATTTATTAATGAGTCTGTAAGATTGCACCGCTCTTCAGTGGTTGACTGGCTACCAATATCATTTACGCTGACGATTACGGTTCCCCGTTCAGTTAACACGTATCCGTCACACTGGGTTCCTCCGAAAATTTCCGATCTATAGATCTGTATTTGTTTCCCTTCCACCCCATGACTTTTTTGCTGCAGTTCCTCATTCAAATTCAACGCATCTATTGAATCCGAATCACTGGCCATCGAGACAAGAACACCCGCCGAAAAGTTTGACCCACTCGATTCAAAGTTGCAGAAAGTGCTCCCCGAATCCCTACGATAATCAAGTGGCCTTGGCTTCAACCCAATACCTTCTATTTTGTTACTCGGAATCTCCGTACACGGATCAAAAAGCTCGAAGCTCGGGTCTGCCGGATCGAATTCCCCCAGTGGCGGTAGGACGCCGGAAGTGTCTTCCGACCCCGTGGCGCCGGCCTCCCCCGGTTGGCCGGCGCCGCCCGCATTCTCCCCGCCATTGGTGTGTGCCGTTTCCCCCTGATTGTCGTGCACATCATCCCCCGCGTCCCCGTTGGTTCCCCCTGCACCGTCGGTCGAACTAATGCCGCCAGCCTCGTCCACCTTGGTGGTCTCCTCTGACGCGCTCCTCGTACCGATGTCCGCAACGCAGCTGCTCAGCATAACGGTGCTGCCGACCATCAACGTTGCTACGGTGACCTGACGCTTCACAACAATCCTTCGCGCACTCACTTCCTGACGAGAGGAACAGGAAAAGTGAAACAGAGAACTTTTCACTTCATATTTCCCGTTCCGGTACACAGCATGCATGAGGCACCCAGATTTTTCTACGCAACCGCAAAGATTAACGGCAATTTAACAAAATTATTTGTCCCATATGTCACACCCATCACGTCTAAAGGGCGAAATTTCCTGCTCATGAGCTGTATCATCTCTTGGAGTGGTTTGGTAGACCAAATGAAGGTTAAACCCTCACTTTATCCCCCAGCACTACCCCAGAAATTACACGTTTGTAAGCGAATTTTCGGCAACAAAAAGGCCCACACCGAAGTGCGGGCCAATACAAAAGAGTCAGTTAGTCTCGCTGGAAGTAGCTCAGCAGACGGAGAATTTCAGTGTAGAGCCAGACCAAGGTCACAGCGAGGCCCAGAGCAACACCCCACGCGTTCTTAGCGGGAGCACCAGCGCGGATCATGCGGTCAGCCTGATCAAAGTCGGTCAGGAAGGACAGGGCACCAAGAACGATGCAGACCAGCGAGAAGATGATGGCAATCGGACCACCATCGCGCAACGGATTGAAATCAAAGAAAATCGCGCCCAAGAAGTTAACAAGCGCCATGACAGCAACGCCAGCGATCAAGCCGAAAAGGATCTTGGTGAACTTCGGGGTCACCTTCACTGCGCCAGTCTTATACACAATCAGCATGCCGATAAAGACACCGATGGTGCCGACAATCGCTTGACCAATGATGGCCATGCCGCCCTCGCCCTGGAAGTTGACATTGGCGAACATCAAGGAGAAGCCGCCGACAAATAGGCCTTCAAATACGGCATAAATCAGGGTGACTGCAGCAGAACCCCACTTCTTACCAAAAGAGGCAACGAGCACGGTAATGAAGCCACCGATACCACCGACCAGAGTCAAGGCCATGGCGATACCTGGGCTCACTAGCATTCCCAAGGCGAAGTTGATGGCTGCGGCGACAATGATGACGCCGAGGGTAATGCCCGTCTTGGTCACTACATCATCCACGGTCATGGGACGAGTAGATGCGTCCGCATAACCAGGATTTTGGCGGCTACTATTTTCGGTCAGAGAACTCATTACCGGATTGCTTGAACGCACGGTTGTCCTTTCTAAGAGAGGTGCAAATTAGCTATCTCACCTCATTCAACGAAACACCACCCCATAAAGTTCCACATTCTTACCATTTAGCTAGAAGTTTTGTGTGAAGCTTCCGCATAAATGCTGTGGAGACATGCTGACGACGCTTCCAAGAAAGACGTCTCGAGACTTCACATGGTGCCCCCAGTGGGACTCGAACCCACACTGAATCGATTTTAAGTCGACTGCCTCTGCCGATTGGGCTATGGGGGCAAGGCCAAGGAATATTTTAGGCCACCTCACCCCGCGGGAGTTAACGAGGGGTACCCTCCGCAGCCAGACCAGCGATAATGCCATCGAGAATGTCCTTTTCACTGATGAAAAAGCTGCGCGCATCGCAATTGCGCTCGATAAGCTGCATGATGCCTTCGACGGCTACGGCCCCACCGCCGATGACATCGGCACGGCCAGGGTGAATGACGGGGTTGAGGACGCGGACGTCGGAAGGCAGGCTAATAAGCTGCTGCAAAAGCACGCGCAGGGCATCGAAGCGGAGCTCAGACCCGTGAATGGCATCAGCGTCATAGCGCTCAAGTCCCTGAGCCAATGCAGAAAGAGTGGTAAAAGTGCCTGCGCAACCGACGATGGTACGGGCCTTAGAAATAGGTACTATCTTCTCTACTTCCGCCGTGCGCTCGCCGACGTACTCAGAAGCTATCTCAATCTCCGACTCGGTAGGCGGATCGGTACGCATGATGCGTTCGGTTAGCCTGACGCATCCCATGCGAGCCGAGTGGGTGCCCAAGATTTCGCCATCTGCGGTGCCTACGACGAACTCGGTCGAACCGCCACCCAAATCGATAACGCAGAATGGCCCCCGGTCTGGCTCCACATCGGCCACGGCGCCATTAAAGGACAACAAAGCCTCTTCCTCGCCCGAGACGACCTCAGCCTGTGCGCCAGGCTGAATTTGACCAAGCAACTCAGCGGTCATGTCGAAGAATTCCTGCTGGTTCTTGGCATCGCGAGTAGCGGAGGTAGCGACCATCCGCACGCGGGTGACCTTCTCAAACTTCATCTGACGTACGTAGCCTTCCAAGGCCACGCGGGCGCGGTCTAGGGCTGCAGGGGCGATTTCTCCAGTGGCATCGACTCCCTCTCCCAAGCGGATGATTTCCATGGTGCGGGTAATATCGCGAACTTTGCCGTCATCCTGAATTTCAGAGATGAGCAAGCGAATCGAATTGGTACCGCAATCAATCGCAGCAACGCGAGTCATAGCAGCCCTCCTATTCCGCGTTAGAGAAATCGAACTGGGCCAGGTCAATCCCCAGATCCTCTACGCTGGGCCAATCTTGCGGGATGGCAGAGCCTCGAAGCTTGCCATGGTCAGCGGCCATGGCAACCGCTTCAGTTCCCAACCGGAAATGCTGTGGGCCTTCAGCAAGCGCATACGCGATGAGCACATGCAGACATTTGACCCGATCGGGCATCCCGCCACCGGAGAAATCAGTGCCAAGGTCTTCGATGTCATTGCGCTTGGCCAAAAAGTATTCGTGGGCGCGCTGATAGTCGGCAGCCAATTCCTTGTCCTTACCCAAGCGGGCTTCCATCCACTTCATAACGTGGGCAACCTCCAAGCGTGAGGCTTCGGCCGTAAGCCGTGGGTCGGTGAGGTAGTAGAGGGTGGGGAATGGGGTGCCGTCGGCAAGCTTGGGCGCCGTCTTAATTACCGCGGGCTGCCCATCCGGCGTGCGATAAGAAACCTCTAGGACCCCGCGTGGAGTGCGGCCCAATTGCTCAGTTACTACAGCGATATCTGCATCAGTGACGGTCATGCGGACAATTATCGCACATCTGGATTCTCTTCCGGCGCCGGCTCAATCGGAAGATGATTTACCTGCTCGGACGGAGCTTCCTCCTCAGGGGGCTCAGCCACGGAGTCCCACAAAACCTCGTACCATTCGCGGGAATCTTCTTCCTTCTGACCATCTGTAGTGAGCTGGTCATCCGGCTTAATCTGCGGGTCAATGATGCGGTAGGCGGACTCGCCCTCATCGACGACCCCGAATCGGCGCCGCGCCTCCTGCTTGATGTACTCATCGGATTTATATCTATCAATCTTCTCCAGCAAAGCAGCTTTCTCATCCTGTTTGGCAGCGATTGACTCATTGAGGCGGGCAATTTCGGACCGGCCGTGGTAGTAA
This sequence comes from Corynebacterium sp. ACRPE, assembly GCF_022347435.1. Classification (NCBI taxonomy): domain Bacteria; kingdom Bacillati; phylum Actinomycetota; class Actinomycetes; order Mycobacteriales; family Corynebacteriaceae; genus Corynebacterium; species Corynebacterium sp. ACRPE. Next base: position 233,841 of record NZ_JAKRNA010000001.1, read on the forward strand.
TTGCGCAGCGGAATGGTAATAGCAAACAAAACAACAAGCACTATAGCTACGATTACGCCTACTCCGGCAATACTCATCCGGTCCGGCTTCTGTTTCTGCTTCAGCTGTGCACGCTGAGCTTTACGGATATCCGCAGCACGCGAGGCCACCGGAACCTTAGTGCGGCTCCGGTTTCGCTGCCTCTTCTTTTCGCGTGCCATAGGCCTCTAATCCTAGCGCCGTCACTCCTGTAACAGGGACGTGGCACGCGCAATTTGGATACACTAAAAGAAATTCTCCCTCCCAGGAAGGAAGTTTCATGTCCCTCAAGCGCCTCCTCCCCGTTCTCACCGCAACCCTATTCCTTGCCAGCTGCAGCCCTTCCGCCCAAGACGGCGAATACCCCGTCTACGGAGACGGCTACGACCTGAACACCAAAGACGGCATGGCCGACTATCTCAAGGAGTACAAAACCCTGCCGGATGATTACATCAACCACGATGCTGACCAGCTCGAGGGCGACGATCAGCCCGAGACCTTTGAAACCAACGCGGATTCCGTCAAGAAGGCCGGCGAAGCTACCTGCAAGAATGACGAGTTGCTCGACATTTCAAAGGAATATTTCCGAGGAAACACCGACAAATTTGGGGAAGCTGTTATGTCATCAGTCAGCGGCTCTGATGATAAATACAGTGATGTTTTTGAGGCACTGAACATCCCCGATGACGCACCAGACAATGACAAGATCATGGCTGCAGCGATGACCTCACTCGGTGCCGTGATGGCTTGCGGCGATGAATTCAGCGATGAGGAACTGGAAGAGGTCGCTGAGGCCATCCATTCCAGCTAAAACCTCGAACCAGATTCCCTACTTAAGGAATAGCTATGCCCCTCAAGCGTCTCCTCCTCCTAGCCGCCGTAGGCACCCTACTTACCGGGTGCAGCTCGACCGACCACAAAGAAGAAGCAGCCACCGAAGCTGAATCCCCCACTAGCGAAAGCCCTACCAGCAGCGAAACCCCCACCACCACAAGCAGACAACACGACCTCAATACCAAAAGCGGCTTCATTTACCATATAAAAGAACACGGCACTATCCCGGACTTTTACTTGGATGTGTTCGGCGCTGGGGCTTCCGAAGAGGAAGACGGACCTACAAGCTACGAGGTCAATGCCACGACACTGAAGAAGGCTGGATCTGTTGCCTGCGAGAATGAGCAGATCCTGGACGACGCCAAATATTTGCTAACCCATGGCGACAGCGCATTTGAAGAACTCGTCCCTAGCCTTGAGGAGTTCGATAGGAAATACGCTCCCATCTACGAAAAGCTTGAAATATCAGCGGCTTCTCCCGTCCTAGACAAGCTTTTTACCATGTACATGGCTGGCGTGGGTTCCCTAGCCACCTGCGGTGACAAATATGACGATAAGGAACTCGAAGCAGTAGCTGACAACGTTTTCAGTTACTAACCCCCGGAATTTCGCACACTCTTTCGTTTTACCCCTTGCGCACGCGGGAAAGGCAGCTTATACTAGGGGCAGAAATTCGATTGGGTGTGCGATTTATTCCAGAGGGGGAACTTTCCGTGACAGCCAGCGACGCACCACCAAAGAAAGCCTATTTTTCTACCAATAACCTCGACGATACGGTTTGCGTTTTGGGCATGCTCCAACGCATTCAATCCTGGCAGCTATACCAATCCGTGCTTCCGCGATTAGAAGACGATGTCGAATGTACTACCGCCGCTTTAGCTAATCGGGTGGGCTTGAGCTACTGGCGTGTCTTATCCGCACTGCGTTCTCACCTGCGCATGCGAGAATTGCCGTTAACCACGGCGGTACAGACCGAACATTGGATTCTCGACCTCCCGCGGCTGCACGTCATTGATGCCGAGCTTGCCCCGCTTGGCGACGACGCCGAGGGCATCCAACTAATCGATGCCGCCCTTGCAGACTTCCTCACCCCGAAGGAACCTGCTCAGCATGTGCCCACAGAATCTGAAATCCGTAGATTCTTGCGCGACTACATCGACGGCATTCTCAAACCAGATATTGAGAAGGAAATCGAGCGCTCCGTTTCCATTTCTTATTCCAAAGGCCAAGCCACCATCACTCTGAAGACGGATAAAGCAACCGCCAGTGCTATTTCACGGCACATCGATAAAGCAGCGCGAAAGAAGAACATCACTAAGTCAGAGGCTTTGGAGACGCTGATCTTTAATCGCACCCAGACAAAAGTAGTAATCAATACCTACGCAGCGGGTGACGATGCTTCTCGCGTATACATACCTTCGGCGGGATGGTGCGTTCTTACAGAACATTTAAGCAATTACTCGATGACTCGCGAGCTGTGCCCAGAAGAAACATCCTCCTACGTTCCCACCGAACAAATCAGGACATGGGTTCACGGTCGCGATGCCACGTGCCGTTGGCCGGGGTGCTCCATGCCGGCGCATTACTGCCAGCTTGATCATCGAGTGGAGTATGCCGACGGCGGACCGACGAGCGTCGATAATCTTGTCACTCTCTGTCAACACCACCACAACGTAAAGACCGATGGTAGGGCACGCTACATCATGGATCCCATCACTGGGGACGTTGCCTGGCTCTTTTCGGACGGCACCTTCGAAATTGACCGTGCCCAAGGGCCTTTAGCACCGCGGACCATGAATTGGAAGCAAACCTGGCAACAATACCTAGACATGCGAAAGCGCCCCCGCGGCAATGCGAGGGCGCTACGAAAGGAGGCGATTAAGCCTTAAAGCGCGGGAAAGCGGAGCGGCCGGCGTAAACTGCGCCGTCGCCAAGCTCCTGCTCGATACGCAGCAGCTGGTTGTACTTAGCTACACGCTCGGAACGAGCCGGTGCACCGGTCTTGATCTGGCCGCAGTTCAGAGCGACAGCCAGGTCCGCAATGGTGGTGTCCTCGGTCTCACCAGAGCGGTGGGACATCATGGTGCGGTAGCCATTGCGGTGAGCCAACTCGACTGCGTCGAAGGTCTCGGTCAGGGTACCAATCTGGTTGACCTTAACCAGCAGGGCGTTAGCAGCCTTCTTCTCAATACCCTCCTGCAGGCGGGCAGGGTTGGTGACGAAGAAGTCATCGCCGACGATCTGTACCTTCTCGCCAATTGCGGCGGTCAGGGCGGTGTAGCCATCCCAGTCATCTTCCTGCAGCGGATCCTCGATGGAGACGATCGGGTACTGGTCGATGAGGTCCTCGTAGACCTTGGACATTTCTTCAGCGGTGTGCTCGCCACCCTCGAAGTGGTACTTGCCGTCCTTGAAGAACTCGGAGGAAGCAACGTCGAGTGCCAGGGCTACGTCCTTGCCGGGCTCGAAGCCGGCCTTCTTGATGGCGTCCACGATGACGTCGAGAGCAGCCTTGGTGGAGTCAACGGACGGAGCGAAGCCACCCTCGTCGCCCAGGCCAGTGGACAGACCCTTGTCCTTCAGCACTGCTTTCAGTGCGTGGTAGACCTCGGCGCCCATGCGCAGAGCCTCGGCGAAGGACTCCGCACCAATCGGAGCGATCATGAATTCCTGAACGTCAACGCCGGAGTCAGCGTGTGCGCCGCCGTTGAGGATGTTCATCATTGGCACTGGCAGCACGTGAGCGTTTGGGCCGCCGATGTAGCGGTACAGCGGCAGTGCAGCGGACTCTGCAGCGGCCTTGGCTGCGGCGATGGAAACGCCCAGGATGGCGTTTGCGCCGAGCTCGGACTTGTTATCGGTACCGTCCAGCTTAATCAGTGCCTGGTCAATGAGGCGCTGGTCGTCGGCTTCGAAGCCGGCGATCTCATCGGCAATCTTCTCGTTGATGTTCTCAACAGCCTTCAGAACACCCTTACCCTGGTAGCGCTCGCCACCGTCGCGCAGCTCGTGAGCCTCGTGCACACCGGTAGAAGCACCGGAAGGAACGCCGGCAACACCGCGGGCGCCGTCATCAAGGAAGACCTCGGCCTCAATGGTTGGGTTGCCACGGGAATCAAGAATTTCGCGGGCGAAAGTGTGGATGATATCAGCCATGCTGTTTTTCACTCCTCATAAAAAAGTTCGCTCTGGACCAGCCGGCCCAGCTACGTTGTCAATTGTTGCAGAAAACTTTACTGTGTGACGCTACTTGGCACTTTGCGGAACCGAGTAAGCATTGGCGGCGTGTGCAACTTTATGCAAATACTCGCTGGACTGATTGTAATTTAGGACTGCTTCCTCCCACTGTTCTGGGTTAGAGAGATCTCTATCACCAAAACATAAAAGTCCGGCGGCGCCAACTGCGGCGTCGTCGATTTGGTTGGGGTCCGCCTTCCCATCGCCGTTGGCATCAGCGCCCACCGACTCCCACGTGGTCGGGATAAATTGCATCGGGCCGACGGCGCGGTCATATTCGGAATCCCCATCGATGTCGCCATTATCGGTATCTGGGGTGTGCGCCGTATTGTTTAGTCCATCGAGGGCGATGCCGTTGATGGGTGGTTGGGGGTAGCCGGCGTCGTCAAGCTTGGAGGGCTTAAACCAATTGCCGTTGTAGGTGCCATGGCGGGTCTCCACGTAGCCCAGCCCGGCAAGGGTATTCCAGCGCAGATGACAATTCGGCCATTTTTGCTGAGCGATGAGTTCGGCGTTGCCATAAGCGCGCAGGGCGGCCGGCGGGATGCCCGTCTGCTCAGCTAGGTCAGAGGCCCAGTAGGTAAGCTTATCCGCGGTGCGGCCGGGGGCGTTGACGTCAATATGCGCGACCTCTTTGCCTTCAACGGGCGGAATGTTCTCCGGTACGGGCTCCTGGGAAGTGCCGTGCCCCGTCAACAGCCATGCCACCAACGCGATGATCACGGCTACGGCCACCCCGCAGCCCCCGAATATCTGCAGGAGCCTCTTCATGAGAAGCCATCCTACATTCCCTTGCCTTCGCGCCACAGCCTCTCTTGCGTGTCAACGTCGACAATCTCCGTGGTGCCATCAAATAGGTATGGGGCGCGGGCGCGCATTTTGGTGAGGAAGCTCTGGGCGACGTCGTCAAGCGAAAAGGTGGAGATTTCCGCATGGAAGAGCACCTGGAGGAAGACATCCCCCAATTCCTTGAGCATCTCGCTTTCCGGTTCGCGATTGCGCACGGCCGCGGCGAATTCGGCGGATTCCTCCTCAAGATAAGGCAAGAGTGAGGTATGGGTTTGCTCGCGTTCCCACTCCCCGATGCGCCGCGCCGTGGCCATGGTCTGGCGCGCCTGCATGATGGGATCCGCAAGGGATTCGGCGCGAATAACAGGCTCGCCGCTAGCGAGGCGGGCGCGAGTTTCCGGATCGTGTTCGTCGGTGCTTACCAAGGTGCCGGTGGCGTCCTCCCCTACCAGCAGATCGGAGAAATTCCACCGTACGGACACGGGTACCTCACCCGTGAAGTAGACGGGGCCACGCAGCTTCCCGTGTGCCTGCATGGGGATCATGGTGGGCCAGCGTTCATCGAGCAACAGCACAGTCATGTGCACAAAGTCTAGCCCGAGTTCCCATTATGGGGCTATTCAAGGTATTTTAGGCCAATGACCTCCAGCCAGAATAAATCCCACTCCGTGACGTTGTGGACCCTCGTCGCGCTGATTATCGGTTCCACCGTGGGCGCGGGCATTTTCTCGCTGCCCCAAAACATTGCCTCCGTTGCCGGCCCAGGCGCGATGCTCATTGGCTGGCTGGTAGCGGGCATCGGCATGCTGTCTGTGGCGTTTGTTTTTCAGATTCTGGCCCGCCGCAAGCCGCACCTTGATTCTGGCGTTTATTCCTACGTGCGTGCCGGCCTCGGCGATTTTATTGGTTTTACCTCCGGCTGGGGCTACTGGCTGGGCTCCGTTATGGCGCAGGTGGGTTATGCCACCCTCTTTTTCAATACCTTGGGCCATTACCTGCCGCTTTTCGACGCCGACCATTACTGGACCTCCGCCATCGCCGTCTCCCTCCTATCCTGGGGCATTTTTGCGGTACTTGCCCGAGGCATTAAGCAGGCCGCGTTCATGAACCTCATCACCACAATTGCCAAGATTGTGCCCATCCTGGCCTTTGTGGTGCTCATTGCATTCCTCGGGTTCAGCTGGGATAAATTCACCTTGGATTTCTGGGGACGCGCTTCAGAGGCCAGCGTCTTTGAGCAGGTCCAGGGGATCATGCTCTTTACCGTGTGGGTCTTCATTGGCGTAGAAGGCGCATCCGTTTATTCCAAGCAGGCTTCTAAACGCACCGACGTCGGCCGCGCGACCGTCATCGGCTTCTTCTCCGTGCTGGCGCTGCTGGTTTCCGTGTCTACCCTGAGTTTTGGCGTGATGACCAAGGAAGAACTGGCCGCACTGCCGGATAATTCCATGGCCTCCGTACTCACCGAGGTCATCGGCCCCTGGGGCGGCGCGCTGGTGTCTATTGGACTGTGCTTGTCGGTTTTGGGTGCCTACGTCTCTTGGCAGATGTTGTGCGCCGAGCCCATCGTAATGATGGCCATCGACGGCCTCATTCCCCGCCGCATTGGCACCATTAACGTGGCGGGTGCGCCGTGGGTAGCGCAGCTGATTTCCACGATGGCCATCCAGCTATTCATCATCGTCTTCTACCTCAACGAGGCGTCTTATAATGCCATGGTGCAGCTGGCCACCATCATGTACTTGCTACCCTATATCTTCTCTTCCCTGTACCTGCTGCTCTTGGCGCTGCGGGGCAAGGGGCTGTCTCACCCGCAGGCGGGTATCAAATTTGACCTTTCAGGGCCAGAGGTAAGCCGCAAGGAAAACCGCAAGCACCTAGCCATCGCTTTGCTCGCGTTTATCTATTCGCTGTGGCTAATTTATGCGGCCGACCTCGTCTACGTCCTACTCGGCGCATTGGCCGTGGTACCGGGACTTATTCCGTATGTCGGCACCCGGTTGTGGAAGAAGGAACGCATCTTCAACACCTTCGAGTGGTGCGTGGTGGCCATTGTCTTTGCCGGTGCCGCCACCGCCATTTGGGGCTTGAGCACCGGCTGGCTCACCCTCTAGCTACTCCCCTACGCTGACCACGTTCGAGGTGGGCTGGGCGCCGCTGACGTTGATGGGGCCGACGTCGAAAAGCGCGCTTAGGAAGTCCGCCGCCCACTGAATGAGCTCGGTATCGCGCAGCTTCGGCGAGGTGACATTGCGGCCTGCCTTGGGGAACGGCACGTTGATTGCCTTCGCCGCCGCACGGAAGCTGGAGCCCGGATATAGGCGCTTGAGACGCACCTGCTTGGAATCCGGCAGCTCCACGGGGTGGAACTTGACGCGGGTGCCCTGAACGGTGATATCGGAGATGCCGGCGCGGCGCGCCTGGTGGCGCAGGCGAGCAACGGAAAGCAGGCGCAGGACCTCCTGCGGCAGCGGGCCGAAGCGGTCTTTCATTTCCTCGATGACGGCCTTGAGATCATCGTCATTCTGCGAGGCCGCAAGCTTGCGATAGACCTCTAGGCGCAGGCGCTCGGAGTCGATATAGCCTTCCGGAATATGCGCGTCCACGGGGAGATCGATGCGGATTTCCTTCGGGCCCTCATCAGTAACGGTGGGGGCCTCGCCGCGGGCGAGCGATTTGAAGGTCTCGACCGCCTCGCCAACGAGGCGCACGTAAAGATCGAAGCCCACACCGGCAATGTGGCCGGACTGTTGGGCGCCAAGGACGTTGCCGGCACCGCGCATCTCCAAGTCCTTCATGGCTACGGCCATGCCGGCACCAAGGTCATTGTTTTGCGCGATAGTTGCCAGGCGGTCATAGGAAGTTTCCGTGAGCGTGGCCCCCTTGGGGTACAGGAAGTAGGCATAGCCGCGCTCGCGGGAGCGGCCCACGCGCCCGCGCAGCTGGTGCAGCTGGGACAGGCCCATATGGTGGGCGTTTTCCACAATGAGGGTATTCGCATTAGCGATATCCAGGCCGGTTTCCACGATGGTGGTACATACCAAAACGTCGTACTCGCGGTCCCAGAAACCCTGGACGGTCTGCTCGAGCACCTCCTCGTTCATCTGTCCATGCGCGACGACGACGCGGGCCTCCGGCACCAGGTCGCGCAGCTCGCGGGCCTTCTTTTCGATATCAGAGACTTTGTTGTGGATGAAGAAGGTCTGACCATCGCGCAGCAGCTCGCGGCGGATGGCCGCGGCTACCTGCTTGTCTTCGTAAGCGCCGACATAGGTCAGCACCGGGTGGCGGTCTTCCGGCGGGGTCAGGATGGTGGACATCTCGCGGATGCCAGCCATGGACATCTCCAAGGTGCGCGGAATAGGTGTTGCGGACATGGTAAGCACATCCACGCTGGCCTTGAGCGCCTTAATGTGTTCCTTGTGCTCCACGCCGAAGCGCTGCTCCTCGTCCACGACGATGAGGCCGAGGTTCTTCCAGTGCACACCGGTCTGGAGGAGGCGGTGGGTGCCGACGACGATATCGACGCTGCCATCGGCCAGGCCCTTGAAGATGTCCTTCGCTTCCTTCTTTGAGGTAAAGCGCGAAAGCACCTCAATCTTGACGGGGAAGCCGGTCATGCGCTCGCTGAAGGTATCAAAGTGCTGTTGCGCCAGCAGCGTGGTGGGCACGAGGACGGCCACCTGCATACCGTCTTGCACGGCCTTGAAGGCGGCACGGATGGCCACCTCGGTCTTGCCGTAGCCCACATCGCCGACGACCACGCGGTCCATCGGCACCGTGGACTCCATATCGTGTTTGACGGCGTCAATAGCCAGCATCTGGTCTTCGGTTTCGACGAAGGGGAAATTATCCTCCATCTCCGCCTGCCACGGATTATCCGGGGAGAATTGGTGCCCCGGCGCGGCCTGGCGCTTGGCGTAAAGCTCGACGAGCTCGCCGGCGATTTCGCGTACGGCGGCGCGCGCCTTCTTCTTGGTGTTCTTCCAGTCGGAACCGCCCATCTTGGACAGGTGGGGCGATTCGCCACCGGTGTACTTGCTGAGCAGATCCAGCGAGTCCATGGGAACCCAGAGCTGATCGGCGGGTTGACCACGCTTGGAGGGCGCGTACTCGAGCACGATGTATTCGCGGCGGCTGGTTTCATCGCCGGACTGGATGGTGCGCTCGGCCATCTTGAGGAACTTGCCGATGCCGTGAGTCTCGTGCACCACAAAATCGCCCTGCTTGAGGGCGAGCGGGTCAACCTTATTGCGGCGTTTGGCGGGCCGGCGCTTCGCTTCGGCGATATCGCCAACGCGGTTACCGGTCAGATCCGTCTCGGTCACAACGACCAGCGGGAGGGCTTCGGCATCCTTAGGCTTTTTCACCTTAGGAAATACCAGGCCGGCGTGGCTTAGTGCTTGGTAGAGGGTGACTTCACCGGCGGTGGGTTCCCAGCCAGGGGTGGCTACCTTGGTGCGGATGCCCTTTTCTGCAAAGCGGTCCACCATGCGCTTGATGGCACCTTGCGCCGGCGCGATGAAAGCTGCCCGGCCGCCGGCGTTGGTGTGCGCGAGGAGTTGGGCCATCATGGCGTCGATTTCTTCGATATTGCCGCGCGGGGTGGGCCCTGGTTCGAATTCGAGCGGGAGGGTCTCCTCTTCCGGGGCGGCGAGCATTCCCGGTGGGGAGAAAGTCCACAAAGGCAAGCCGGACTCGCTGATGGAGACCTCGAGCGACTCATAGGAGCGATAGCTGGATGCCTCGGTATCGAGTCCTTCGGTAGCCAGCGGGCCATCGGCACCCATGGCCGCGGCCTCCCAACCGGCGGCGAGGAACTCCGCATCGGTCTTTTCTAGATCTGCCACGCGGCGGCGAATCTTTTCCGGGCCGACCATCACCACGTGGGTGGAGGGGCGCAGGAATTCGGGGAGGGTGATCATGGGGGCGTCGGAAAGCGCGGGCAGGAGCGCCTCCATACCTTCGGCCGGGATGTGCTCGCTTACCTTGGTCAGCAGCTCCACCAAGGCGGGATTGCCGGGGTGATTGACGGCGAGATCGGCCGCACGCTTGGCAATGGCGTCCGTAATAGGCAGCTCGCGGGCCGGGAAAATGTCTACGCGGCCCACCTCGATTTCAGGGATGGTGCGCTGGTCAGCTACGGAAAATTGGCGGATATCGGTAATCTCATCGCCCCAAAACTCCACGCGGACCGGATAATCCAGCGTGGTGGGGAAAATATCGATGATGCCGCCGCGCGTAGCGTACTCGCCGCGCTTAGCCACCATGTCTACGTGCTTATAGGCGCGGAACTCGAGCTCGCGGACTACCTCATCGAAGTCATATTCTTGATCTTCTTCGAGGTGGACGGGAGCGCGGCCCTCCACCTCCTGGAGGATGGGCTGGGACAGGCCGCGGGCGGCGGTGACGATGACCTGCAGGCTATCGAGATTGTGCAGAACTTCAGCGCGGCGGCCGATGATGTCTACGCCGGGGCTCAGTCGCTCGTGCGGCAAGGTCTCCCAGGCGGGGAACATGGCCACCTTCTGCCCCAGCATCGCCGTAAGCTCCGCCGTGAGGTCCTCGGCCTCGCGGCTCGTAGCGGTTACCACGAGCACTGGGGCATGATGAGCCAAGGTGCCCAAGGCCCACGGCCGGGACTGATCCAAGCCTGTGATGTGGAGGTCTTCGCCCACATGAGAAATCATGCCCTTGAGCTTGGGATCCGAGGCCGCTACCTTGAGCAGGCCGGCCAGCATTGGGGTCGCCATCTATTTGCCTCCTAGCTTGGGCTTTACTTCCATACCGGACAAACCATTCCAGCATAGATTGACAATATGCGTGGCGACGACTTCCTTGTCCGGGTTGCGCTCATCCAGCCACCATTGCGCAGTGGTCGATACCATTCCCACCAGCGCTTGGCCGTAAATATCCGCCAAATCCGGGTCGATGCCACGGTGCTCAAATGCTTCGCTCAAAATATAGGAAACCTGGCCCACCGCGGAATTCAACAACGTGGAGAAGCTGCGTTCGTCGCCGGGCTTGGCATCGCGCACCAGGATGAGAAAGCCATCAGTTTCTTCCTCGACATAGGTCAAAATGGCCATGACAGCCTGCTCGATGCGCTCGCGCCAGCTGCCGGTCTCCAAGGAATCAGTAATGACCTTTTCCAGGGCCAGCATCTCGCGGTCAACAACCACCGCATAAAGGCCTTCCTTGCCCCCGAAGTGCTCATAGACAACGGGTTTGGATACCCCGGCGCGTGCCGCGATCTCTTCGACGCTGGTTCCTTCAAAGCCTAGTTCCGCGAATGCAGCGCGTCCGATGGAAATGAGTTGTTCGCGGCGTTCCCGGCCGGTCATCCTTTGTCGAGCCATGCCCTCCACCCTATCCTTTGCCCCGCAATTTGTGATTTACCCGGGGGTGTCAGGTACGCTATGCCTACGGCTTTTGCTGTGTTTCCCCATGGTGTAATCGGCAACACTACGGTTTTTGGTACCGTCATTCTAGGTTCGAGTCCTGGTGGGGAAGCTTTTTAGTTTTTCTTCCTGCCGCGGCGAAAGCCTCTGAGCTCGGCTTTCTTCGCAATCGCCGCCACTTGGGCGGCGGTGTAGTTAACGGGGGCTACACCGGCGCGGGGCAGGACCCAGCCGCGCCAATAGGACACGATGGCCATGCCACTGCCGACGATCGGCGCGACCACCATGCCGAGTGCAAACTGTCCGTAACCGGCAAAGGTAACCATGACGATGCCGGTGAGGATAGAAGGCACGGCATACAGGGGGCTGCCGCCAAAGATGGACGGGATTTCCCCCGAAGCTATATCGCGGACCATTCCTCCGCCCACCGCGGTAAGCACGCCCAGAAAGACACAGGGAATAAGTGGCATGCCGTGGGTGAGCGCTTTAACGCAGCCGGTGGTGGACCACACGCCGAGAATGATGGCGTCGCCATGTTCGCGGAATAGCTCCCACGCCTTGCCCTTGAGATCGATGAGGAATGCGATGAGTGCACCGCAGCAAGCAAGGCCGAGGTACCACGGGTCTGAGATCGCTGCCGCTGCTCCATCCCCGATGAGCATGTCACGGATCATGCCACCGGCCAGCCCAGAAAAGAGGGCGAGGAACACGAAGCCCACGATGTCGAATTCACGGCGGCGGGCAAGGGTGCCGCCAATGATGCCGTTCAAAACCACGCCGAGAAGATCGAAGGCTTGGTACAGCGAATTGATGAGGGGATCGACATCGTGCATGATTCTTAGGCCTCCTGCCGCGCGGGTAGAATTTCGGCGTGACTGCGGCCGTGTTTTACTCTCCGGCGTGTCAGCATGGCTCTTATTTAACCAACTCGTTTCTCTGAAAGATCGCATTTCTCATGTCTAAATCCAATGCCCGGTATTTCATCTGGTCCAACGGCCTGCAAAATTTGGGCGATCAGATTGTTGCCGCCAAGACGGTGCTGCCCGCGCTCTTTAGTGCGGCCGGAGTGCCTGCGTTCTTTACCGGCCTACTCACCCCTATCCGCGAGTCCGGTTCGATGTTGCCGCAGGCGGCGCTGACTCCGTGGGTGACTACCTATAGGGCCCGCAAGCGCTTGTGGATTATCGGCTCTTTGGGCCAAGCGGTATCCGCCGCGGTCATCGCGCTCGCGGCATTTTTTACCCGCGGGGCTGTATTGGGCGTGGTGGTGCTGGTGGCCTTGGCGTCACTTTCCCTCTTCCGCGCGCTGTGCTCGATTGCGGGCAAGGACGTGCAGGCGCGCACGATTTCTAAGGGCGCACGCGGCCGGGTGACCGGTAGCGCGGCAGCCCTCGGTGGCGGTGCTACTTTGCTGACCGGCATTATCCTCTACTTTTTGGGCGAGCTCAGCATTCCCATGATGGGCACGGTCCTCGCCATTGGTGCGTCCACCTGGGCCATTGCCGCGTGGGTCTTTTCGCACGTGGATGAGCCGGTGCCAGAGGAAGCCGAAGGGGGCATCGATAAGCGCTGGTGGCAAGATACCTGGCAGCTTTTTACCAGCGACGGCCAATTTCGTAACTTCGTCATCGTCCGCGCGCTCCTGCTCGTTTCGGCGCTATCGACCTCTTTTATTGTGCTGCTCAGCAGCAACCTTTCTGGGCTCTACGGATTCGTGCTAGCTTCCGGCCTAGCCTCTCTGGTGGGCGGGCGCATCTCCGGTGTGTATTCGGATAAGTCCTCTAAGAACACCATGGCCGTGGGCGCGGCCGTGGCCTCCGTCGTGCTGGTGCTTTTGGTCGCCAGCTCGCACTGGGCACCGGATGCGGTCAATGCCTGGGTCATGCCGATTGGCTTCTTCGCCGTGAACCTGGCGCACACGGCCATTCGCGTGGCGCGTAAGACTTACGTGGTGGATATGGCCGGCGGCGATAAGCGCACCCAGTACGTAGGTGCGGCCAATACGATGATGGGCATTATCTTGCTTATCGTCGGTGGCATCTCCTCCGTGGTGGCACTGGCCGGACCTGAGGCGGCGCTGCTCTTCCTTGCCCTCATTGGTTTCCTCGGTGTGTGGCGCGCCCGCGGCCTGAAAGAGGTTTCTCACACATAAATCGCACTCGGGCTATAGGATGTAGTCCGGATAAGAATCAGACTCGACCCCAGGAGTTCAATAACCCGTGGTAGCAACAACCTCGTGTGCTGTCGTCGTCCTTGCGGCTGGCGCCGGCACCCGCATGAAGTCCACCAAGCAGAAGACCTTGCATGAGATTGGCGGGCGCACTTTGCTCGGCCACGCTCTGCATGCTGCGGCCGGGATCAACCCGGAGCGCATCGTGACGGTGGTGGGCCACCAGCGCGATCAGGTCTCCCCCGCCGTGGATGCCATCGCCCAGGAGCTGGACTGCGAGGTACTGCAGGCGGTACAGGAAGAGCAGCTGGGCACCGGACATGCCGTGGCCTGCGGCTTGGAGCCGCTTCCGGACTTCGAGGGCACCGTCATTGTCACCAACGGCGATGTCCCTCTGCTGACCCCAGAGACCATCGAGGGCCTGCGCGCCACCCACACCGAGCAGGGCAACGCGGTCACCGTGCTCTCGATGCGCCTCGATGACCCGACCGGTTACGGCCGCATCATTCGCGCTGAGGACGGCAGCGTGTCTGCCATCGTTGAGCAAAAGGATGCCACCGAAGAGCAGCGCCAGGTCGATGAGGTCAACTCCGGCGTCTTTGCCTTTGATGGGCGCGTGCTTGCCGACGCCCTCCAGAAGCTCGACTCCAATAACGCCCAAGGCGAGCTGTATATCACTGATGTGCTCGAGATTGCCCGCACCGCAGGACACGGCGTCGGCGCGCACGTAGCAGCGGATCCGGCCGAACTCGCAGGCGTCAATGACCGCGTGCAGCTCGCCGCTGCCGGCCGTGAGCTCAACCGCCGCATGGTAGAAAAGGCGATGCGCGGCGGCGCCACCATCGTGGATCCGGAGACCACCTGGATTGGCGTCAACGTCACCGTGGGCTCCGATGTCATTATTCACCCGGGCACCCAGCTGTGGGGCGCTACCAGCATCGCCGATAACGCCGAGATTGGCCCCGACACCACCTTGACCAATATGCAGGTGGGCGAGGGCGCTTCCGTCGTGCGCACCCATGGCAGCGATTCCGTCATTGGTACCAACGCTAAGGTCGGCCCGTTTACCTATATCCGCCCGAAGACCGTGGTGGGCGAGGACGGAAAGCTCGGCGGCTTCGTAGAGGCAAAGAACGCCCAGATTGGCCGCGGCTCCAAGGTTCCGCACCTGACCTATATCGGCGATGCCACCGTGGGCGAGCAGTCCAACATCGGCGCCTCCTCCGTCTTCGTGAATTACGACGGCGTGAACAAGCACCACACCACCATCGGCAGCCACGTGCGCACCGGTTCTGACACAATGTTTATCGCTCCGGTCAATGTCGGTGATGGCGCATACTCCGGTGCGGGTACAGTAATTAAAGACGATGTTCCTGCGGGAGCACTCGCAGTCTCCGGTGGCAAACAGCGCAACATCGAGGGCTGGGTTCAAAAGAAGCGTCCGGGTACTCCCGCGGCTGAGGCCGCAGCCCGTGCGCAGGACAACGAAAAGTAAGGGGCATATTCTCCCATGACTGGCAAGGTAACTGGTAGCAGCAAGAACATGAAGCTCTTCTCTGGGCGTGCACACCCAGAGTTGGCAGAGGCTGTGGCTAAGGAGCTCAAGACCGATCTGGTTCCTACCACCGCCCGCGACTTCGCCAACGGCGAAATCTTCATCCGCTTTGAAGAGTCCGTGCGTGGTGCCGACTGCTTCGTAATGCAGTCTCATACCCAGCCGCTCAATAAGTGGCTGGTAGAGCAGCTCATCATGATCGATGCTCTCAAGCGCGGCTCCGCTAAGCGCATCACCGCCATCCTGCCCTTCTATCCATATGCACGCCAGGATAAGAAGCACCTGGGCCGCGAGCCAATTTCCGCCCGCCTGGTGGCAGACCTTCTGCAGGCTGCTGGTGCGGACCGCATCGTGTCCGTGGACCTGCACACCGATCAGATCCAGGGCTTCTTCGATGGCCCGGTCGATCACATGCACGCTCAGCCCATCTTGACCGATTACATCAAGTCCCAGTACGCCACCGATAACATCACCGTGGTCTCCCCGGATGCTGGCCGCGTGAAGGTCGCGGAAAAGTGGGCCCACGACTTGGGTGATGCCCCGCTAGCCTTCGTGCACAAGACCCGCTCCAACACTGAAGCCAATAAGACGGTGTCCAACCGCGTGGTCGGCGATGTAGAGGGCAAGGACTGCGTGCTTCTCGACGACATGATTGACACCGGCGGCACCATCGCTGGCGCCGTACGCGTGCTCAAGGATGCGGGCGCCAAGAAGGTTATCATTGCCTGCACCCACGGCGTCTTCTCTGACCCTGCCCGCGAGCGCCTCTCCGAGTGTGGCGCGGAGGAAGTTATCACCACCGATACCCTGCCGCAGTCCACCGAAGGCTGGTCCAACCTCACGGTGCTGTCCATCGCGCCGCTGCTGGCACAGACTATTCACGAGATCTTTGAGAATGGTTCCGTGACCACCCTTTTCGACCGCGCCTAAACATGTTCTACTATCACTAGCCGCCGAGAATTTACTTCGGCGGCTTTTGATTTGTTACCGGCACACGTGCTAATCTAACTCAGTCTCGGCGAGGGCGACCTCAGGATGAGGAAGCCGTTATCGACGCGATTGAAGTTAGAGCATGTTGCTTTTTATATACGCCTGCGATGACTCGTCCAAGACGTCCATCGGCAGGCTTTCGTCGTTTTTATCGCGTTGGCCGCGCCGCACTACTTTAACTAAGGAGAATGAAGCATGGCACAGCGCCCAGTAATTAAGGCTGAAGCACGTACCGAATTTGGCAAGGGTGTCGCACGCCGCCTGCGTCGCGAGTGGAAGGTTCCAGGCGTCATCTACGGTTCCCACCAGGAGCCGGTCCACTTCGCAGTTCCGCTGCTGGACATCCAGTCCCTCGTCCGCAACAACGGCGTCAACGCCGTTCTGGAGCTGGAGATCGACGGCGAGCAGTACCTGACCATGGTTAAGCACGTTGACCAGAACGTCCTGACCTTCGACATCGACCACGTTGACCTGCTGGCTATTAAGCGCGGCGAGAAGGTTGAGGTTGAGGTTCCGGTCACCCTGACCGGCGAGCCGGCCCCAGGCACCATGCACATCCAGGATGCTGACGTACTGCTGGTTGAGGCAGACGTACTGAACATTCCGGAGGAGATCGAGGTTTCCATCGAGGGTCTCGAGGACGGCGCAGTTATCACCGCCGCCGACGTCACCATGCCGGAAGACACCACCCTGGTGGCAGAGGAAGACACCGTTATCGTCTCCATCTCCCTGCCTGAGGTTGATGAGGAGCTCGAGGAGGCAGCTGAGGCTGCTGAGGAAGGCGGCGCTGACGCTGGCGCCGAGTCCGTCGACGAGGGCGAAGAGTCCTCCGACTCCAAGGAGTAATCTCCTCCCCTTCACACGCATAGGCCGCCGTGAGATTCGCTTCTCGCGGCGGCCTTGCCGTTTTTCTCTCTGCCTATGAGACAATTGAGCGCGTGACTCCACTTCTCGTAGTAGGCCTTGGCAACCCCGGCCCCAAGTACGCAGGCACTCGGCACAATATCGGCTTCGATGTGGCAGATGAACTCGCAGGAGAGCTCATGAGCAGCTTTTCTGTACACAAGAAGACCAACACCGAAGTCGCCGAGGGCATAGCTGGCGGCCGCAAGATTATCTGCGCAAAGCCACGGTCCTTTATGAACCTTTCCGGCGGGCCGATCAAAGCTTTGGCCCAATACTTTCATCTCTCCGCCGCCGACATCATCGTTGTTCACGATGAGCTAGAGCTCGATTTCGGCACCATTAAGCTCCGCCAAGGTGGCGGCGACCATGGCCACAATGGGTTGCGTTCAACCACAAAGTCCCTGGACACCAAAGACTATCAACGCCTTTCGATAGGAATCGGTCGCCCACCGGGGCGCATGGACCCAGCGTCGTTTGTGCTTAAGCCTTGGGCAAAGCAGGAAAAGGCAGAAATCCCCGTCCTTTGTGCCGACGCGGTCGAGGAAATCTTGCGCGTAGGATAGTCGCCATGAAATTGGCTACCCTACGCACTGGCTTTGGAACTTCCGCTATCCGCATCGACGGCGATAACGTGGGCGTTGAGTTGGATTATGAGGACGTGGGCCAGCTACTGCGCAGCGAGGATTGGCGCAAAGCCGCCCAGCTTTCCGGCGAGCCCGTGGTCTTTGACCACGCTGATTTGGAAGCCGTCGTACCAACTCCCGGCAAGGTCATCTGCGTGGGGCTCAATTACGCCAAGCATATTCGCGAGATGGGACGCGAATTCCCCGAACATCCCACCTTGTTCATCAAGTTCGCCGATGCCCTCACCGGCCCCTATGATGATGTCTTCATTCCCGAATATGGCACACAGAAGCTGGATTATGAGGGAGAATTAGCGGTCATCATCGGCGAGCGCGCCCACCGTGTCAGCCGCGACGAGGCGCTAGATTTTGTGGCCGGCTACGCCATCATGAATGACTACACGCTGCGTGACTTCCAGCGCCAAACTAGCCAGTTCCATGCCGGTAAATCCTTATATCACACCGCCGGCTTCGGTCCGTGGCTTACCACCGCGGATGAGTGGTCACCGGGGTCCGGAGCCGTCCTCACCACTACCGTAGACGGTGAGGAAAGGCAGCGTGATAATACCGATGACCTCATCTTTTCCGTAGCTGAGCTCATTGAGTTCTGCTCGCAGCTCTATCCACTCAATCCGGGCGACGTCATCGTTACCGGCACGCCGGAAGGTGTGGGCTTTGCACGCACCCCGCAGCAATTTATCGAGGATGGCCAAAACGTCACCATCGCCATCGAAGGCTTGGGGCAAATTTCTAATACCACCCGCTATGGAGAGCCCGGCTGCGGCCCCGGCTGTACTTGTTCCTAAGCTGTGCCGAGGTTCTCACTCCAAAGTGGGCGGTCCCGTTTTCCTCCCAGCCGCTTGTGCCGGTTAAGCTGGATTAATGAGCACAAAAAGCAGTAAAGCCCCTAAGAAACTCAACAAGAAGGCCTACGAGAAGGAGCTCGAGCGCCTCCAAGCAGAGCTCGTGGACATGCAGCAGTGGGTCGTTGAAACCGGCGCCCGCGTAGTCATCATCATGGAGGGCCGCGACGCCGCCGGCAAGGGCTCCGCGATTAAGCGCATCACCCAGTACCTCAATCCGCGAACCTGCCGCATCGAGGCGCTGCCCGCACCGAACTCTCGCGAACAGGGCCAGTGGTACTTCCAGCGCT
Source organism: Corynebacterium sp. ACRPE (assembly GCF_022347435.1). Taxonomy (NCBI): domain Bacteria; kingdom Bacillati; phylum Actinomycetota; class Actinomycetes; order Mycobacteriales; family Corynebacteriaceae; genus Corynebacterium; species Corynebacterium sp. ACRPE. The sequence continues at coordinate 252,517 of NZ_JAKRNA010000001.1, forward strand.
ACGTGGAAAAGCTGCCCACCAAGGGCGAAATCGTCATCTTTGACCGCTCCTGGTACAACCGCGCCGGTGTCGAGCGCGTCATGGGCTTTTGCACCGACCAGGAGTATGTCCGTTTCCTCCACCAAGCACCCACCTTTGAGCAGATGTTGGTAGAAGACGGCATCATGCTGCGCAAGTACTGGTTCTCCGTCTCCGATGAGGAGCAGATCAAGCGCTTTGAATCCCGTCGCAACGATCCGCTGCGCCGTTGGAAGCTCTCCCCTATGGATTTGCAGTCCATTACCCGTTGGGAGGACTACTCCCGTGCCAAGGATGCGATGTTCATCCACACCGATACCCCAACCGCACCGTGGTACACCGTGGAATCTGAAGACAAGAAGCGCTCGCGTATCAACGTCATCTCGCACCTGCTGAGCACCATTCCATACGAGAAGATCGAGCGCGAGATGCCGGAGATCCCGCAGCGCCCAGATTCCGATGGCGAAACCTATGAGCGCCCCGCCCGCGAAGAGTTCCGCTACGTGCCGGACGTCGCCGCCAAGCTGGAGCGTAAGTCCGAGCAGAAGACGGCGAAGAAGACGTCCAAGAAGGGCAAGAAGAAGGATAAGAAGAAGTAGCAGCAAGGGCTGTATTACTATCTTCCTTTATGAGCACTGACACCGTCGCGCAAGCGCGCTTAGGGGATAAAATCCTCACCGCGGTGGCGGTGCTCATTGCGCTGTTTTATGTGATTTCTGCCGCGAAGAATCCCAACATAATTGAGATTATTCAGGCGGGACTATCGTTGCTATTCCTGCCATTTATGTGGATCTGGCGGAGCCGTCCCGTGCTCAGCGCCACGGGTTTTATTGTGCTGCTCGCGGCATGGGCCGTGGCTTGGATGAGCCAGCTGCCCACCAATCTAGGGCTTACCCCTTGGGCCCTGACTGCCCCCATGGCGGTGTATGCGACCTCCCGCTACGTGGGGCGCCGCATTATTCCCCGCACGGTGCTGGCGCTGACGATTCTTGGCTCCTTCATCTCGCCCGTCATGTGGCGCATTGATCCGGAGTCATTCCTGCTGCACTACCAGATAGACCGCCGTTATCTGGCCATGGTGGTGGTGCATTGGGCGGTTTTGGGCAGCACCTACTTCATCGCCGCACGCTACTTTGACTTGGCGCGCCAGCGCGAGCGGCTAGACCAGGAGCGTTTCCACCAAGCCCAAGAAGAAGAGCGCCTGCTCATTGCTAGGGAATTGCACGATGTACTCGCGCATTCCCTAACTTTGATCAAGGTTCAGGCGAATGCCGGGATCATTGCCGGGCGTGTAAATAGTGAGGCTGCCCAGGATGCTCTGGCCGCTATCCGTGATGGCGCGGATTCTGCATTGGAAGAGGTTCGCGGCATCGTCACGGCACTGCGGAGCACCGGTCCTTCCGCTCTCAAGCCGACAGAGCAGCTAGAGCACCTCGAGGGCATTATCGATGGTTTCCGCGCAGCGGGCCTAGAGATTGCAGCGGACTTACCAGAGACCTATGAGACGCCTGCACTGACGCAATTGGCCTTGGTACGCATCATTTCTGAAGGCCTGACCAATGCTCTGCGCCACCAAGGCCCCGGCACGCAGGTAGAAGTAGAGCTCGCGCTTGCCGACGCCGCCCGGATCACCCTAACCTCTACCAATCCCTCCCCGACTCCCAGCGAAGTTACTGGCAGCGGAGTTGGCCTCATCGGCGTCGAAGAGCGCGCCCACGCGCTGGGTGGAAGACTAGAGTGCTCGGGTGATGCAACAAAGTTCATCCTGCATGCCGAACTACCCTTGTAGAAGGAAAGCCGTGTCTAAGATTCGAGTCCTACTCGCCGATGACCAAGCGATGCTAGTTGCCGCATTGTCTACCATCCTTAACGCTCAGGATGACATTGAGGTCGTGGCCACCGCCAATACCGGCTCCGAAGCCGTCACCGCAGCGTTGAGCCACCGCACTGACGTAGCCATCCTAGACATCCGAATGCCGGGAATGGACGGTATCGCTGCGGCCCAAGCGATCCTTTCCCGCGTCCCCGAGTGCCGAATCATCATGCTCACCACGTTTAATGAAGAAGAATTGGTGGCTCAATCTATCGCCGCCGGCGCGCATGGGTTCCTGCTCAAAGATGCAGATCCGGAGGTGCTAGTGGGAGCAGTCCGGGACGTCGCCAAGGGCGAATCGGTGCTGGCCTCTCAGGTCACCGGACCAGTTTTGGAGGCCTATCGCACCGCCCTTACCCGCGGCCAGTTGAGCGCGCAGGAGCGCCAAGGGCTCAGCCTGGTGACCCGGCGCGAAATGGAGGTCCTTTCGCTCATTGCGCGCGGTGCCACAAATTCCGAGATCGCCGCCGAGATGGTCATTGCGGAAACGACGGTGAAGACGCACGTCTCTTCGCTCATGTCTAAGCTCGCGGCGCGCGACCGCGTGGCGATGGTCCTGGTGGCCCAGCGCGCTGGAATTGCCTAGTCTCCTACTGCAGTAGGAGACATTCACTGCGAAGTCCGTCTTGCAGGCGGAAGATTTTCGCGCCCCAGCACGCGAGACTTCACAGTATGAACTATGACATCTCTTTTGAGCACGTCTCGAAGTCTTTTGGCCCCCACACAGTCTTGCGGGACGTAGATTTTCGCATCACCCCTGGTCGCGTCCATGCTCTTTTAGGGCGAAACGGTGCCGGCAAATCTACGCTCTTTTCCATCTTTCTAGGCCTGCTTACCGCCGATTCCGGGACTATTCGCGTGGCTGGTGCGCCCTGGTCACGCGGGGTTCTCGACCACGTGGGGGCTTCCGTCAACGGTCCAGCTTTTTATGGGCACCTTTCTGCAGCAGCCAATCTTCGCGTCCATACGCGCTTGCTCGGTCTACCAGAATCCGAGATAGAGCGAGCGCTTGCCATCGTGGGCCTCAACGGGGCTGGGAAGAAAAAGGCTAAGTCATTTTCTACTGGCATGAAGGCACGGCTCGCCCTAGCCCAAGCACTGCTTGGCGATCCCGAAATCCTCGTTCTCGATGAACCACAAAATGGCCTTGATCCACAGGGCATCGTAGAGCTTCGTGAGCTCCTGCAGAAGCTGGCTGGCGCCGGTCATACCGTAATCGTCAGCTCCCACCAGCTCGGTGAGATTGTCCACTTAGCCCAGGACATCACCATCCTTGCCGAGGGCACCATCCGCTATTCTGGTTCGCTTAAGAATTTGGCTCCCAGTGGTCAGCTTGAAGCCGAATTTTTCCGGCTGACCTCCCCGGATGGTGAAGCTCATGTTTAAGCGTTACCTTTCTGCCGAGGTCCTTCGCAGCCGCGGGAGCGCACTGCAATGGCTCCCTCTACTGGCCGTACCATTAGTGGTATTGACAGCGTTGTTTTCCGCGCTGGCTTCTCCCGCGCAGGACGCCACCGGCGTTTTGGGATGGCAGTCCATGTTCATCACGGGCATGTATGCACCTCTCATCGCGCTCTTTGCCGCCATTCCCGAGCGCCGAGAAGTCCGTACTCGCGGCGGCGGTACGCTGTGGCGCCGGATCAATGCCCACTATGAACAGGCCTCGCGCTATCTTGCCGTCCTTTCTAGCTTGGCGATCTTTCATGTCCTCAATTTCGGTCTTTCTTGGGCAATAGTGGCTCTTCAGGGCCGTGCCAACCATCAACTATTAGTGGTGGCTGGGCTCTATTCCTTCCTAGGGGCTATCGGGATCGCCGGACTCGCTGTAGGGTGTTCGCGCCGCTGCGGCCTCGTCGCCGCGTTGGCTGGAGGCATTGTCTGGCAAGAAATTGGAACTCTACCGAGCACTGTCGAGGGCAATGCGTGGTGGGCATTCCCGCCTGCATGGCCGATGAGATTAATGCTTCCTGCCCTGCGGATCCATCAAAACTCTGTTCCTCTCGATCCAGGTGATCCGCTACTGCAAGAAGGTCCACTGCCTGCCGCACTGCTGTGCCTGGTTCTAGCGGCTGTAGGTACGTGCGCGGCAATCTTTACTCCTCGCCGCATACGCCCTCTTAGGTTGCGTCTGCGCCAGGGCGGTACCGCTGAAGATACGGCCGCAATCACCACTGGTGGGGTGTGGACCCCAACTGCTACACCGAGAGTTGCCGCTCGCTCCACACTACCTGGCGCGCTGAGCGGGCTGCACCGTGCGGCGTTGAGCCCGTCGTTCATAGCATGTCTAGTACTGAGCATCGTGGCTTTAGCCGTCATTGCCCTCACCTACCCTGCCGATTATGTCCACGGCTTCTTCGTCTTTGCGCTACTTCCTGTGGGTGCGGGAGTCCTCCCTTGCATAGTGTGGCCACTGCTAGCGGCGGCGTGGCCGCTAAGCTACAGCGAATCACGTCATAGCCCTAACGCCCTTCTCATCTGGATCTTTGGGGCAATAGTATTCGTGTGCACGGCTGCATCGCTCGCTTCAATCAGCGCCGGTACTTCTGCTCCTGCTGTATTGGGACGACTGCCGCTGGCCGTAGGTGTGGGTTTCAGTATTGCGGTGTTTTCCCTGTGCATCGTAGTGCGCTTCGGGATTATAAGTGCACTCGCCCTCACCATCATGGGCACCATTGTTTCCGTAACTCTCGGCGGTGATGTCCTCGCCAAGACTTACCTGTGGTTAGTTGCCTTTTCGGCGTGGCCAATGAATGCCGATACTCCTGCACGCTACGCTGTCGCAGCGTTCTTAACACTGCTCATCGCCGCCGTTGGTTCGTGGATGGCGAAACAACTGCTGCGGACGAAGGCACTGCAGCCAACGGATTAACCACATAAAGCGGCCACGTTTCAACTCCATTGGCGTGCTTCCAGGCCGATAGCGTGGCTGCTTTCGGGGTGGGGTGATTGGAGCAGGGAAAACGGCAAAAGCCCGCGGAAACCGCGGGCCAGAGCTTTATGAGCTTAAAGCTCAGACGGAGATACGCGCTTCGGCAGAACAACCGGGCGGGTGTGCGCCAGCTCTTCTACGATGCGTACTACCTGGTTGGAGTAGCCATACTCGTTGTCGTACCACACGTAGAGCACCAGGTGCTTGCCGGAGGCGATGGTAGCAACGCCGTCGACGATGCCGGCGTGGGTATTGCCGATGAAGTCAGAGGAAACGACCTCTGGAGAGGCAATGTAGGAAATCTGCTGGCGCAGGTCGGAGTGCAGGGAAACGTTGCGGAGGAAGTCGTTGACCTCATCGCGCTCTACTTCCTTGGACAGCTCGAGGTTGAGCACGGCCATGGACACGTCCGGGGTAGGAACGCGGATGGCATTGCCGGTGAGCTTGCCCTCAAATTCCGGTAGAGCCTTGGCCACAGCCTTGGCTGCGCCGGTAGCGGTAAGCACCATGTTCAGGCCTGCGGCGCGGCCGCGGCGATCGCCCTTGTGGTAGTTATCGATGAGGTTCTGGTCATTGGTGAACGAGTGCGCGGTCTCCACGTGACCGTGGGTTACACCGTAGCGGTCATTGATGACCTTAAGAACCGGGGTAATGCCGTTGGTGGTGCAGGATGCAGCGGAGAGAATCTGATCCTCATCGCTGATGTTGTCGTTATTGATGCCGTAGACGATGTTCTTGATATCGCCCTTGCCCGGTGCGGTCAGCAGCACGCGGGAGATGCCCTTGGCCTTGAGGTGCTGAGACAGGCCCTCGCGGTCGCGCCATGCGCCGGTGTTGTCCACCAAGATGGCGTTATTGATGCCATAAGAGGTGTAGTCAATCTCGGCGGGATCGTTGGCGTAGATCATCTGGATCTTGGTGCCGTTAGCCCAGATAACCTCGTTTTCCTCATCTACAGAGATGGTGCCGTTGAAAGCACCGTGGACGGAATCGCGGCGCAGCAAGGAAGCGCGCTTGAGGATGTCACCGTCGCCCTTCTTGCGCAGGACAATGCCACGCAGGCGAACGCCACCGTAAGCTGCCTCGCGGGCGACGAGCAGGCGGGCCAACAGGCGGCCGATGCGGCCGAAGCCGTAGAGGACGACGTCGGTGGTCTCTAGGTCAACGCCAGCACCGACGATCTCGCACAGCTCGCCTTCCAAGTACATGCGGAGGTTTTCCTCGTTGGATTCCTCCCACCCGAGGACCAAGCGGCCGAGGTCGACGCTTGCGGCGCCCAGGTTCATGTCTGCCAATTCCACCAGGATAGGCAGGGTCTCCGCCGTGGACAGGTGGCGCTGCGCGATGCGGCGGCCATAGCGGTGAGACTTGATGATGTCGATATCGGTCTGGCCCACCAGTGGGCGGCCGAAGATGGTGGTGACAACGTTATTGTTGCGGTGTAGCTGGTGGATGAGCGGAATCATCTGCTGCGCCAGCTCGAGGCGCTCGTTCCAATCATCATGGCCAACATGTGCGTTCGCAGTCACGTAATTCATTCCTTTTCTGTCACGGGGGTGGCATTAAATCTTCAAACATAAATATTAGCGCCTACTACTGTGGGTTTTGGCATAGTTGGTTCAGGATGTTGGCCACAGTACCCCCGTTTATTTTCTCCACTTCGGTTCCTACGAGGCAGTAGGCTACGGCATCATCGTGCTGCGCACGGCGTTCCTTAAGTACAGGGTTCAAGAGCGGATAAACCGGTGGAAGGTTGGGGTGGCTGCGGGTGTACTGAGTTTCTAGTCCACGGGCAAAGCGGCCCGAGAAAGCACGGGTAGACACGGTCTGCCCACCACGGCGCAGTAGCTGCCGGTTGTAGTCACTCGTTCCCGCCTCTTCGGTGAGCAAAAATGCGGAACCGCAGGAACAAGCGGCGACGCCATCCCAGGACATAGCGGTGGCTATATCTTCTGCAGTGCGCAGGCCGCCAGCAGCGATCAGAGGCAGATCAGGGGCTGCGGTATGCACGTCGGACACTAGCTCTTCCAGATCCCGGGAATCGGGAGTCGCGGCTAAGTCCCAAGTTCCACGATGGCCGCCGGCGGCCGGGCCTTGGACGCAAAGCACGTCGACGCCCCGACGTGCGGCCACGGTTCCCTCCGCAGGGGTGGTGACGGTGGTCCAGGCCTCTGCGCCCGCGGCGTGGATTCGCTCTATCTGTTCGGGTGTGAAGGTTCCAAACATGGACCACACCACGCGGGCGCCACCGCGCAGCGCTAGATCCAGCTTCTCTTCGAAGCCAAAGGAGTAATCGGGATCAGGCAGTGGCTGGTTTTCTGCCTGCGCCAGCTCGCGTGCGGCTGCTAGGTGCGCCTCGGAAAGCGGCTGCTGTGGGCAAAAGAGATTTACTCCAAACGGAATGCCGCCACACTGGTCAATCTGTGTGCGGGCAGCGTCTATGCTGGCAGAGCCCACACCTAAGGTGCCAAAAGAGCCGGCGGCATGGGCAGCGCGCACTAGTTCCGGGGTGGTGGGACCGCCGGCCATCGGCGCGGGGATTACGCTACGGGAAAGGGAGCTTATAACCTGACTCATAGCACCCCACCTTACTGAGAGAGGAAGCTAGTGCAGTGGCACCTTTAGGAGATTTTTTCGCGCGGTTCTTTGGCTCGAAGAATAAACCCACGCCAGGTCTCAATCCGGACGAGCTAGAGGCGGAGTGGCTTATTGTGGGCTTGGGCAACCCCGGCGCGAAGTATGCCGCTACCCGCCACAATGTGGGCTATATGGCCATCGATGATCTGTTAGCCGCAGGGGGAGACGTACTCGAGCCGGTACGTGGGATGGATGTACAGGTCGCGCCACTTAGCTGGGCGGGACAGAAAGTACTTGTCGTGCGTTCGGGCACGTTTATGAACCTTTCTGGCGATCCAGTAGCGCCGCTGGCACAGCAGCTAGGCATCGCCCCAGACCATGTGATTGTTCTCCACGATGAACTGGACCTTCCGGCCAATAAGATCCGGATCAAGCAGGGCGGAAATGAAAACGGGCACAACGGCCTCAAGTCGCTCACCGAGCGCTTGGGCACCCGCGACTATCTGCGCGTGCGCATTGGTATTGCCCGGCCGCCCAAGGGTTCGTCCATTCCGGATTACGTATTGGGCCCCGTGGATGCGGGCGCAGGCTTTGATGACGCCATCGCCACCGCGGCCGAGGCCGCCCGCCTCATCGTGACGGACGGGCTAGGCAAGGCCCAGAACCAGATCCACTCACGCTAGCACTGGGAGAATTTTTCCAGCGCCTTGGGGCTGCCGGCGGCGACGATGAAATCGGTGGGGGTGAGCTCGGTGGCGTCGGCAAGCGGGGCCCACTCCCCTTCCGCGCGGCGCACAGAGACCAATTGCACGCGGTGCGTGCGCCAGATGGCAGACAGGTCGAGCGGCCGGCCCACCAATGAAGTAGGCACGGCCATCTGGGTCACGCCATAATCGGTGGCAATCTCCGCAAAATCACGGAAACGCCCGCCCAAAAGGTAAGCCACGCGGCGGCCGGTATCACGCTCTGGCCGGATGACATGGTGGGTACCAATCTGGCTGAGAATACGCGCGTGTGCCTCCGAATCAGCCTTGGCCCAGATGTCTTTGACCCCCAACTCCACCAGATTGGACGCAGTGAGAATGGAATCTTCCAAATGGGAGCCGATGGCGACGATGACGCGCTCGACCTCCTCCACGCCCAGCTGGCGCAAGGCCTCTGGGTCGGTGGTATCGGCCGCGATGGTCTCGGTGAGGTAGGGCGCTTCTTCGCGCACGCGCTTTTCACTGGAGTCGATGCCGAGGACCTCAACGCCATTGGCCATCAGCTCATGCGCAAGCGAGGAGCCAAATCGGCCTAATCCAATAACGACGACGGGTGGAATATCGATGCCGGCGCGGGAGCGTCCCAACGCCTTGAGAATATTAGCCAAGGAACGGCCTTTCTTCGGGGTAGCTAAAACGCCGGCTAACGGATTTTGCCGCCAACGCCGCTACCAGGGTGGTTGGGCCAACGCGGCCCAGGTACATGATGAGGCACAGCACTATCTGCGAGGGCGCAGACAGGCTTGCGGTAATTCCGGTGGACAAGCCCACCGTAGCGAAAGCGGAGAGCACTTCAAAGGACACCTGATCACCGCTAAACTCCGGATCAAAAAAGCGCAGGACCGCCACGCCCAACGTGACCACCAGAACCCCGGCAAAGCTCAGCGCCAACGCCTGGCGGGTCACCGAGCGCGGAAGGCTGCGGTGGCCGATGGTGGTGGTTTCCCGGCCCGTAAATTCCGCGGCCATGGCAGCCAAAAGCACGCAGGCGGTGGTGACCTTGATGCCGCCGGCCGTACCGGCAGAGCCACCACCGATGAACATCAAAATATCGGTACCCATCAGCGTAATGGGGTGTGCCTGCCCATAATCAATGGCGTTAAAGCCCGCCGTGCGCGGGGACGCGCTGGCAAAGAAAGAGTTGAGCAGCTTATCCCCCAGCGACATGGAGGATAAAAGCCCGGTCCACTCCATACACGCGAAAAAGACGCCGCCGGCGAGCAAGAGCACCATTGTGGCCGTTAGGGTCATGCGGGCAGTAATGGAAATGCGGTGGACCACATGGCGATCGCGGCGTACCAACCGCGCCAACTCCGCCCACACCGGAAAACCTAAACCGCCACCAATCAATGCGGCGGCCAAGGGCAGCAAAATCCAGGCATCAGAAACAAAGGGCACCAGGTTATCGCTATTGGTGCTAAAGCCGGCATTGTTAAACGCAGATACCGCATGGAAAATGCCCTCCCACACCGCGCGCGGAAAGGAGTGCCCATAGCCAATCATCAAGCGTGCGGCCACAATGACAGCGATGATGGTCTCAGCCACCGCGGTAAATGCGAAGGTAAAAATCAGCGTCTTGCGGATTCCGCCGGGGGCGATGGGGCGCCCCTCATAGGCACCGGTTTTGCGCGCCTTGAAGCTAATCCGGCCGGTAAAAAGCAGGCCCGATAGCGAAGCGAGCGACATGATGCCCAGGCCGCCTAGTTGGATCAGCGCCAAGATGATGACCTGGCCGGCCGGGCTCCAAAAGCTGCCGGTATCCACTACGATAAGCCCGGTCAGCGAGACCGCAGACGTGGCGGTAAAAAGGGCAGACAAAAAAGAAGCGCGGGCGGTGCCGGCCTCTGCGAACGGCAGCATGAGCAAAACCGTTCCCACCAAAATCAGCACGAGGAAGCCAGCTGCGGTCAATCGCGCCGGGCCCCACTGCCGTATGGAAAGCAGGTGTTTCACCAGCGGAAGTATAGACCTGTTTTCAGCGCAAGGAAACTGCTGGCCGGCGCCACCCCTCCATGGGAGGTTAGGATTGGTGCTATGACTCCGCCAAATACCACTGCCAAGACCATTGTGATTACCGGCGCATCCGGCGGGTTGGGCGCCGCGGCTGCTCGTCAGTTGCACCGCACCCGGCCACAAGACAACCTGGTTATCATCGGCCGCAATCCGGAAAAGACCCGCGCGGTGGCCGAGGAAGTCGAAGGCCAGTACTTCCTAGCGGACTTCGAATCCCTGGGCCAGGTACGCCGCTTGGCACAGGATTTGGAAGGCTTAGAGCACATCCACGCCCTGGGCAATAATGCCGGCGGCATTTTTGACGGCCCGTCCACCACCGCCGATGGATTTGAGCGCACCTGGCAGGTCAACGTGGTCGCGCCTTTCCTGTTGACCTCGCTGCTACGCGACAAGCTGCGCGCGGATAACGCGAACGTGGTGCAAACGGCTTCCCTAGCTAATTTCCTTATGTCTAAGTTCGACCTCAGTGATCCCACTACGCTGGAGCACTTCAGCCCCGAGCGCGCCTACGGCAACGCCAAGCTGGGCGATATCCTGCTCACCCGTTATTTTGATGCCCACGGGATTAACGCGGTGTCCTTCCACCCTGGCGTGCTTGCCACGGATTTTTCCAAGTCTTCTACTGGCCTAATGTCCAAGATGTATTCCGGGCTGATTGGCAAGACCTTTGGCAAGCCTGCCGACGGCGGCGATAACCTCGCCTACTTTTTGACGGGCACCGAGGGAATCCACTTTGAATCCGGCGAATACTACAACGACAAGCGCAAACCTGGCCTGCAGCGCCCCATTGCGAAGAAGCTGTCGGTGGCTCGCCGCGTCTTTGATGATTTGGGGCGCCGCCTCAATGTGGAGTGGTAGCGCGAAACCACTAGACTATGGCGCATGAGTTCTGTCGTTTCTGAGGCCTCGCGCCGCCGCACGTTTGCCGTTATCGCCCATCCGGATGCTGGTAAGTCCACGCTGACGGAGGCGCTGGCGCTGCACGCACACGTTATTAATGAGGCCGGCGCGGTCCACGGCAAGGGCAACCGCAAGTCCACCGTGTCTGACTGGATGGATATGGAAAAGGACCGCGGCATTTCCGTGGCTTCCTCGGCGCTGCAGTTCGAGTATGCGCCGGAGGGCCACGAGGGCGAACCCTACATGATTAACCTGGTCGATACCCCGGGCCACGCGGACTTCTCAGAGGATACCTACCGCGTGCTCACCGCGGTGGATGCGGCAGTCATGCTTATCGACGCCGCCAAGGGCCTCGAGCCCCAGACCCTCAAGCTCTTCCGCGTGTGCAAGGCCCGCGGCCTGCCTATCGTTACCGTCATCAATAAATGGGACCGCGTGGGCCGCGAGCCCTTGGAGCTTGTCGATGAAATCGTCAACGAAATTCAGCTGCAGCCCACGCCCCTGTACTGGCCGGTAGGCATTGCCGGTGACTTCCGCGGCCTGGCACATATCAACGATGATGGCGAGGCCGATGAGTACATTCACTTCATCCGCACCGCTGGTGGTTCCACTATCGCCCCGGAAGAACACTTCGATCCGGATGCCGCCGGTGAGAAGGAAGAAGACGTGTGGGAGACCGCTGTCGAGGAAGCCGAGTTGCTTGCCGCCGATGGTGCCCTGCATGACCAGGAGCTCTTTGAGCAGTGCGTGACCTCCCCACTCATCTTCGCTTCCGCCATGCTGAACTTTGGTGTGCACCAGATTTTGGACACCCTGTGCGCCATTGCCCCGGCTCCGCACTCGCGCGAATCCGATCCCAAGGCAGTTGAGGCAGCCACCAGCGCCATTGATGAGGTCCGCGAGGTTAGCGATGACTTCTCGGGAGTCGTCTTCAAGGTCCAGGCAGGCATGGACCAAAAGCACCGCGATAACCTGGCCTTTATGCGCGTGGTCTCCGGTGAATTCGAGCGCGGCATGCAGGTCAACCACGCCCAATCTGGCCGCAGCTTTTCCACCAAGTACGCCCTGACTGTCTTTGGCCGCACGCGCGATACCGTGGACACCGCCTATCCGGGCGATATTGTGGGTTTGGTCAACGCTGGCTCGCTTGCCCCTGGTGACACCATCTATTCCGGTAAGAAGGTGCAATTTAAGCCCATGCCACAGTTCGCACCGGAAGCCTTCCGCATTCTGCGCGCGAAGTCGCTGGGCAAGTACAAGGCCTTCCGCAAGGGTCTGGAGCAGCTGGCGGCCGAGGGCGTGGTCCAGATTCTCAAGAACGAGGCGCGTGGCGATGCCTCCCCGGTCATGGCGGCGGTGGGCCCCATGCAGTTCGAGGTCATGCAGGCCCGCATGGAGTTCGAATACAACGTGGAAACCGTCACCGAGCCTATCCCCTATTCCGTGGCTCGCCGCACCGATGCCGAATCCGCCCCAGAGCTCGGCCGTCAGCGCGGCGTGGAAATCTTTACCCGCCAAGATGGCGAGCTCATCGCGCTCTTTGGTGATAAGTGGAAGCTCGCCTTCATTGAGAAGGAACACCCAGAGCTCACCATGGAAACCCTCGTGGCGGATTAGAAACCACACAGCTTCACACGGCAGAGAAAAAGGCCGCTTCCCAGAACGGGAAGCGGCCTTTTCAGTTGCGTGTTAAACCATCAACATCACAGGGACAACGGCAATTTTGACCACCTGCGCCACCACAATGGTGGCCGCATAACCGGTCATGATGCGCGAGTCGGAGCTCAGCCCCGTGGCGTAATTGACCACGGCCGGCTGAGCAAAGATGCCAGAGTGTCCGCCGGCGGTACGAGTTTCGGACTGACCCATGAAGCGATTCGCTACAGCGAATAGGACCGCAACCACCACGGTAACAATGGCGGCGAGGATCATGCACTTCAGGCCCATCCAGGAGAAGGCGGTGGACAGGAATGCCTCGCCGGACGAGAGGCCCACAGAGGCCAAGAAGATGACGAGGCCCCACTGCTGGAAGGCAGTATTAATGGAGGCCGGCACCTGCCACGGAATGCGGCGGGTCCGGTGCAGCGCACCGAGGATAAGGCCGGTAATCAGCGGGCCGAGCGCGAAGCCCAGCTCGAAAGAAGCGCCACCCGGCATCGGTACCACGACCTGGCCCAGCAGGTAACCCAGGAACAGGCCACCACCCAAGGCCACCCAGTTCAGCTCGGAGTAGGACTTAATTGAGTCACCGAAGTAATCCTTGATGTCGCCCAAGCGGTCAAACTTCACGATGAGCTCCAGCATATCGCCAGAAGCCAAGTGGGTTTCATTATTGGCCAAGAATTCCTCATCGCCGCGCTGCACGCGCACGATGCGACCACCATAGCGGGAGAACAGGTTGAGCTCCTCAACGGTGCGGCCGGCGATATCTTGGTTAGAAATAGCCACGTTTTCGATGACCAGGCGTTTATCCACGAACGGAGTTTGCGGCTGACGCTTGCCCAGCATTTGGGTCAGTTCACGGGCCTTAGCCTTGGTGACCATAACGCGCAGGATATCGCCCTTGTGCAATTCGGGGCGATCGCCGGCAACCCGGACCTTATTACCGCGGCGAATGGTAGCGATAACAAAGTGATCCTTGAACTGTTCTTCCAAGTCGTCGTAGTTCACGTCTTTGGTAACGCGAATGGTGCGGGAGCGGAAGATCTTGGAGGCCGAATTGTCCTTATCGTGCTTGGCGGGCCAATTCTGCTTAAGCAGGAATGCCACGACCAAAATGGCCACCGCCACACCCACGGGATAGCCCAGCGAGTAGCCCACAGCCGGTAGCTCTTCACCGGTTTGCTGTTGGGCAACTGCCAGCGACGGCGTCGAGGTCGTGGCGCCGGCGAATACACCAACGGAAGCCAGGGTATCCAGCCCCAGCATGCCGCCAAAGAGGAGGGCTGCGCCCGCGGCCACCACAATCGCAATGGCCGCCGTGAGCATGTGCTTCATCTGCTTGGAAAAGCCCTTGAAGAAGCGCTCACCGGCGGACAGGCCCTGCATATAAATAAAGAGTCCCAATCCCAGCTCTTGCAGGGAGCTTAAGATGTCTTTATCCAGATCAATAGACGAGCCGAAGGCCAAGCCCATAAACAGCGTGCCCGCCGCGCCAAAGCGCAGCGGACCGAAGGGGATCATGCCAAATAGCGTGCCGAGCAGCACTATGAAAAAGATGCTCAGCCATATATTTCCATCAAAAATTGCTAACACGCTGGAATAGTTTAGGCATTTCTCAAGAAAGCGCCACGTGAAAGGCTTTTCCAAGCCCTGGCCTTCTGGCATTTACACTGGGCACACCACTTTCCCAGCCGAGACCCCACCCCCAGCGGCGGTACATCTCACAGGAAACGCCCATAGTGAACTAATCGAGGAGGAATTCCTTCCACCGTGGCCACTCCGTATAGGTCTGGGCTTTACCCGCCTGATAGTTTGCCCGCAGCTTGTGTACGTTGCGTTCGGTAGAGGCCACCTGCATATCTTCCGGAAAAAATAATTGCGCTTTGCCTTGGCGCTCCAACTCCAAAAGCCGGTCTTTGGCCGCGTTATAGAGGGCGGGGCGGGCTATGAGGGCGTCGGCAATAGCGGGGTACCTGCGGAAGACGCGGCGGACAAAGGCTGGGCGCGCAACCGCAGGGCGCACGTACCCGCGCGGCTTAGTCCCGATAAACAGGAACTTCTCGTATCCAGCCTCTTCTGCTTGCGCAATGGTAATGCCACCGGAAGAGCCCAAAGCGCCGTCCACGTACGGCGCGCCGTCGATAAATCGCATCGGCATTATCAGCGGCAGCGTGGAGGAAGCGCGCACGCGCACGAAGAGATCTTCCGGGGTGTGGATGTCCTCGCGCGTCCAATAAACAGACTCGCCGGTATCGGCGCGCGCTGCAGCGAGCACCATATCGGCAGGATGCTCGCGGTAAGCCTGCCAATCAAAGGGCAGATCCTTGTCCGCGGCGCGCTCATAGATGTACTCGGCATTGAAATACCCGGTACCCCGCACCAGCGAACCCACTCCGCCGAAGCTGGGGCTTTGAGCAAAGTCCGTAAAAGACTCTTCTGCGCGCCGGGCATCGCGCGACAAGTAATTAACGGTATGCGATGCCCCGGCGGAGACGCCGCCTACCCAGCCAAAGTCCACGCCCTCTTCGATGAGCTTGACCATGCAGGCGGCCGTATAGGAATTGCGCATGCCGCCGCCTTCAATAACGAGTGCGGTGTTGCTGGCGTCAATCATGGTGCCCCATACTACGCTGGGCCCAATGAAGCGTATTTTCCGGCAATTACTCGCGGACGAAGAAGGCACCTTCGATATCGAAACCGGCCAGCAGCCCCGCACCGGGTTTGCCTATAACCCCACCGGGAAAGCGCTGCTGCGGGTGACGGAGCCTACCCCAGCCGCGGTGAGCAAGGCCTTGGCCTTAGCCAAGGAACACGGCGCGCGGTATCTCGGCACATGGCGCCAGCCGGATGGTCCGCTCGTCTTCCTCGCTACGGCCGTAACCCACGATGAGTCCGTGGCCCGCGCACGCGTTGCCGCCACCGGCCAACGTGCCTATTTCGACCTGGAGCGCTGCCGCACCATCACTGTGAGCGCTCACTAGACTGGGCTCCCATGGGATCAAAAGATGCACTTGCCCGGCTAACCGGCACGCAGTCCCCGCGCTTAGCGCGCCCCGATTCCACCTGACTTAGGCCACTTTAGTGCGGAACAATCCCACCCCACCGCCAAATACCACCAGGTAGCAGTGTCGAGAGAAACGTTTCTCACCCACACATGACCTAAGTCGGGAAGCGCCAGCTAACCCCGTAAGTATTCGGCCGCCGCGGCGGCAAGTTCCTCTGGGACCTCGCTGAAATCCAGCACGATGCCCGCTTCCCCCGGCTGCAGTTCCTCGAGTGTCTCGAATTGCGAGTCCAGAAGGACGACCGGCATGAAGTTGCCCAGAGCGCTGACTCATGCGCTCCTTGAGCAGCTCATAAGAGCCGTGCAGGCCTACAAAGATCGTATCGATGATGTCGCGGTGGGAGCGCTTGAGCGCGGAGCAGCCCACAATGGCACCGGCGTCCTGGTCCGCAAGAAAGCGGCCTAAGGACTCGAGCCAGGGCTTGCGGTCGGCGTCGTCAAGGGCCTGCCCCGAGGCCATCTGCTAGATGTTCGCCGCCGGATGCATATCGTCCCCATCCCGAAAAGGCAGGCCGGTGCGCTGCGCCAGCAACTCCCCGACCGTGGACTTACCGCAGCTCGAGACTCCCTTGATCACCACGTGCTTGCGCATCATCCCTCCTTGCAGCATTCCACCAAATCGAACGCGCTGCGCACTGCCTGACGCAGCGCGATTCAACGCAACATGACGCAACCACCGTGCGGCTCGATAAAGCGCGGTTTAACCCAGCGGCGCGTACATGAGGTTCGCGCGCTGCACCTCGCCACGTGTGGTCGGGTCAAAGGTCGCGCACAGGGCGGCCGCCACGTAGCGCACGCCACCCTCCGGAGCAGAGGAGCCGACCCGCTCGGCGCAGTTCTGCAGGGCCGGCAGGCCGATGTCGTCGCCCGGCGAAGTCATGGAGAAGAAGGACGCGGCCATCATGGTGTCACCATCGGCACGCACATACTCGGAAGAGCCCTTGATGGCCTGCCAGGCAATCGGGGTTAAGTAGCAAAAAGTGTGTCTGAGTTACAGTGATCTTGCTGCTCAGGTTGGGTAAATCGGGCGGATATAAGGTCTTGGTGCTTATATCCGCGCGTTTCGTGTTCAATCCATCGGAA